>NZ_JAODZS010000060.1:0-13841 GCF_029835375.1 Morganella sp. GD04133
AGCCTGCGCACTGCGCTGGGCCAGGTTACGCACCTCACCGGCAACAACCGCAAACCCGCGTCCCTGTTCACCGGCACGGGCGGCTTCCACGGCGGCATTCAGTGCCAGGATGTTGGTCTGGAAGGCAATACCGTCGATCACACTGATAATGTCGGCAATTTTCTTCGAGCTGTCACCGATGCCGCGCATGGTGTCCACGACATCATCCACTACCTTCCCGCCGCGCCCGGCGGTCTCAGAGGCGGTTAATGCCAGCTGACTGGCCTGACGGGCATTATCGGCATTCTGGCGCACGGTGGCGGTCAGTTCTTCCATGCTGGCAGCCGTTTCCTCAAGAGAGGCCGCCTGCTGTTCAGTCCGGGAAGACAGATCGTTATTACCGGCAGCGATCTCACTGGCACCGTTGTAAATCGCATTAACCCCGTCACGGACATTACTGACTGTCCCTGCCAGTTCCCCCTGCATATAGCGCAGAGTCTCAGTCAGTTTATTCACCTCATCACAGCCGCGAATATCAATGGTTCTGGTCAGGTCTCCCCCGGCAATATGCCGGATGTTATCCAGTACATTGTTCAACGGAACAATCAATATGCGCTTAATGCTTAACCATATACCAATCACAATAAGCAGTATCATGCTCAGTACGGTAGTCAGTATCCATTTTGACTGAGCATCGGACTCTTTATCTTCTTTTACTACGTCTTCGGTAAAATTGTTATTGTCCCGGCTATAAATGGTGTATTGCTTCAGATAAGCATCCTGACTGGCTTGTGTATCCTGAGACATTGCTGAGTTTAAATCATTATCTCTTACAAATTGCATTAATTGAGTGAGGGTTTCATGGTAGTTGTTATAGGCATCCTCCAGCTCTTGTCTTTTTGTACTCATGACACTTGGCACAGAATGAAATTGCGCCCAATTATTTTCAGCGTTTTTTATATGTTCGGCTGCATTATTTAATAACTGAATCGCATTTTCGTTTAATATACCATCATTATTTTTCATTTGGAGAAGTGTACGACTGAGATCCAGCCGTGTACTTAATAATTCTGACCAAACATTGGCCTGCAGATTTCCCCGTGAAGTAAGATTATGTAATTGATTGAATGAGGTGGTGTTTTTCCCCATTGTGTTAAGATATAAAGCACTCGTTAGTATTTGTAATATACAAAATATTAATAAGGTTGCAATCAGTATTTTGGTTATTTTCAATCGCTCAAGCATTTATGTCTCTCTATTATTTATCATTGCAATACGTTGTCTTTAAATATAAATTTGACTACCCTTAATAAGGGTTGGTGTAAATTTAAGATGCCGTTGTAACAAAAAAATAATCTAAGCAATGTGGCAAAATTGAATGGCTATAGTATCCATCATTTGGATATTTCCATGTAAAAAAATTAACTGTAAATAAACCCCGGTTATCTCGTTGATTTTAAGAAGGATACTCAGGATATGCATCCAAAATACAGGATGTGCACCTTGTGGTTTGTTTATTGTATAACGGGTAAAAGGTTATACATCATGTAAATTAATTTAATTAATTAGAAATGTTTTTAGCTCCTCAATCCAATCGTTTAATTCGATCGAAATTATATCCATTAATAGATTTTATCTATCAAATGTATTTAATCGATCGTTGTATTTGATTGACTGATATTTGTTAATCTTTAAATTCAGATAGTTATCTTTACTTTTCTGGTCAGTTAAATATTACTCTTAATTTGGGTTGAAATATGATTTTACAATTAGATTTGATCCTCTGTATCCGAACGTATTCATTTCCTCTTATCAGAATACATTCTGATCAGCGTCTTCCGGTTAATAGGAAGCGGACAGGTTCAGAGTATCTTCCTGAATTACTTTGTTTTATACTGTTTTCCTGTAAATAATATGACGTATTGAGACAAAAATGGATAAAGTCAGCTATTTGATTGATATTTTGGAACAGGCGATTCCAAACCTGAATACCCAAATACTCAGTAATAATTTACCGAAGACAGAAAAGCAGGAAGATGTACTGGATTGGTTATATCAATCCCTTTCATCCCAAAGATTAATGGATTATGTTGAATGGACTGAGTATTTTGGTGAGTACCCTGATATAGGGCTGCTGGATACGCTGTCTTTATCTGAGTCACCTAATGAGTTCATACTGGCTGAACTCAGCGAGGTTGACTGGAATACCGTTAATATTGATCCTTATATGCTTCCTTACGAACTGCCTTATTTAGAGCACATCAATACTTTTTTGACCGAAGAAGAGTTACGGTTAGTTGATTTGGCTGATTTTGAAAATGCGTATATTCTCTGTGTCAGAAATGATGAAGAGATTATTAAGAAACTCAATGAAGCATTGAATACCGTTGATATGGGGATCAATGCGCGACCACCGATGAACAGAAAAGACACGGAGAGTTATATTCGTTCTCTTATTGTATAATAACGCTAAGAGTCTCCGGTTTGTTCATGGTGATGCTGATGGATTATGATATTTGAAGATGATTTGTTATATGAAGCTTCATTTTATGAAAATAAATGTGTGAAAATTTATGCAGATAGAATCAATATCTCATTTCTGAACTAATAATGAACAGAATGATAATGTATTCCTGCCTTTATCATTCTGTTGCAATCGCTCAGTTTATCCTTCAGCCGCCCCCTCATCTGAACCCGGGCAGTCTGTGTGTATTGGGACTTATTTATTGGCCTACCGAGTAGGTGGTGGATCTGAAAGCAGAAGCAATAAAACTAAATGTACCTGCACCAACAATATGATTCAGAACTCTCACATCCTGATTTGAGCTGGTTGAACATGATAAGGCTCTGTGGTACAACGCGCTGAATGCCACCAGACCTTCCCCCCACGTAATTTCTCGCGTTGGAGCAATTACCGCGTTACAGAATGACTTATGATATTTAAATATTTCTTCCACACCTTTAGCAATATCACAACTCGAAAAGCACAGACAAGTATCTTTCAGGTGTGGCCATGCAATTTGATCGAGTTCTTTCCAGGTAATAAAGTCGTCTGTTAATGCAATCCCGTCTTCAGAACCATGCCCGCTAAAATGCACATATTTTATGTGTTCATTCGCTGCATATTTAATGGCTTTTTCAAAGTACGCTTTGTTGATCACTTCAAGGTGCTTTGCTGATATTCCCTGCAGTTTCAAAACTTCTTTAAGAGTCGCACCTTCATATCTGTCATCGTAAATATCTTTAGCACTTCTTGATTCAATAATCAGAATTTCATTTTTAGCCACAGTCAGTTTACCCGGAATTAAGTTATTTTTGGTGTATAGGGATTTGAGAAAACAGCGTATCCTGCTGATTGATTTCGCTCAGAATTTCAACAACACAGAGATGATGCGCCATGGCTGAGTTTACACTGAGTTCTCTTTCACAACCAGAAAAACAGCTGACAGAAGAGAGTACACACACTTGTTAATATGAACGGAAAATCCGTCTCTCCGGCATCACACTACTATGCCCTGGTTACGTAAAAAGCGAAGACGTCTGAGCCTGTATTGCAATACGGCGCTGTTTATGTGGCTGAGCCTTTATGAGAGGGTACAGATGTCTTTAACAGCAACGACCGGAAATCCACTGTAGCCGGAAAAGGGAAAAGCCCCGCTTTTCAGCGAGGCCTTATAAATAGTGGTGCCGGACCCGGAATCGATTTTATTTCTTATCTTGTTGGTTTTTAAATTTAATTTTTGATGTGATTATATTTATACCTTCATTTGCACCCCCGGTCCGGGTGTGTGATCGTTTCTCCTTAGCTGTACGTCCGGACTGCCCGCCTTTAATTAAGTTTTCCTGCAATGACATACAGGTTAATCCTGTCTGAAAAGGCTAATCTGTTTTTTCAGGTAATAAACGGAGCATAAATACACCGACAACAAGCGCAATAACCGTCAGCAATACCCGGTCTGCAGCCAGAGAGAGAGAACCTGCACCGGGTGTTAAATTAAATGTCAGAGCGATAGCCGTCAGACAAAATGTCCAGTAACCATACCGTTTTGCGCCGACCATCAGCATCACGAATAATAACATTCCGACGAGAGAAGCATGCAACAGGGGAGTCGTATAAAAACCCAGTAAAATCCCGCCTGCAGCGGCACCGGCTACAGTCCCGGCACTTCTTGCATATAACCGGGACAAAGTAGCCGAACGTTCCGGTTTCATCACCCGTAAACCGGCGGCGGGTAACCAGCACGGATGAGAGCTGGCTGTCATCAGCGTTGCCAGTATGCTGTCAACCAGAGCTGTCAGCATCATAACGACTGTAAATCGTTTTACCGGTGGCTGATGTATATCAACCGGCTGTACCTCCGGCGGTTTATTATTGCGTGGTAATAAAAGAGCAGCCGGAAGAACACCCCAGAATGTCCCGGCAGTAAATGCAGCGCTGCAGAATGTGACCCCTTGTTCAGGGACTTGTCCCACGGAAAGGAAATAGGCCAGCACACCTAATGCAACGGGCAGACGCAGGTATGAACCACGCAGTTCCGCAACAGCCTGAAGAAATGCACAAAGTACCGCGTAAATAAAAAATGACATACTGCCGAATGTGACACTGAACCCCAAAACAGCGAAAAGAGAAATAATACCCGCCCCGCGCAACAGGAAAAGCAGTGAGCCCTGCAAAGGAAGAACCGGAAAGGAAACAACCAGCAAATAAGCGCCGAAAGCCATCAGGCTCCCGAACACGGGTTGACCGGCCATAATTCCGGTAATCCAGGGCAATATAATCCATATTGCCGGAAAAAAAGCGATGGCAGTTTTGGGGAGGGGGATTTTCATCAGTATATTCCGGTTCAGAAAGTTGCTCCTGTCACTGACGAACATTTATATCACACACCTGACGAATACCGGAACTTAACAGTATGCCTGCAGTTGTTTCCGGCAGCCGGTTCCGATAGGTTATAACACAATTCAGTATATCATCATGAAACAATAATCTGTTTTTGATAAAGTAAGAATAACAGCATATATTATCCGGCTATAAAATGTACCATGGTGAATATTGACCAACAAACTGCTAATCTGGTTATTGTATTATTACTGCTATGCAAGTGAGGATATAATGAAAAAACTAATCATTGTTGGTGAAATAGTTGCTGCTATGACCAGTGCCTTCGCTATGGCTGCCGATAGTACCGGCCCGAAACATGATGTTACGCAAAAACCGGTCTCACAATGGACCTGTGACGATTTTCTCTCTGTTGATGAAAGTTTTTACCCGACAGCTGTTGGTATAGCCGGGATTATCACCGGTAAAAATAAGGTTGAAGATTCCACTATCGATGTGCAGGGAATTATGACTGCAACCCCGGCAATTATTGAATCATGCAAAAAAGATCCCAAATCCTCTTTTTTACAAAGAGTTGAAGAATTTGGCAAATCATACTCACAAATATCCGGCTGATTGATACACTGAGGGGGCATTTATCCCCCTCAATCCTGAAATATTGGTGAACTATGCGGGCGGAAGAACAGGTTGTTCTTCGTAAGCCATTTTAAATGACTCTGAGGCGTCTGTTAAACTTGTGGCGATTCACAAGATATCCGTCTGAATTAGCTTTGAATTGAGTTTGAGTATGCTTTCAAGAGATGGTATTTACACTGTTGATGGCTGAGATTTTAAACAATACGTTCCCGGTGCCCTTTTTTACTGCTTCATCAGTGAAAATTTTGTCAGTTACATTGAAGCCGGAGATGAAGAAAGGGAAGAGGTCAATATCGGATAATGACAGACAGCCCTGTAATTCAGGGCTATCAGAACTCAATGAGTAATCGATTTAGAGAATAACTGGATAATAATAATGCCCAGTGCAATACATCCCAGACCAATTAATGCCGGATAATCAAGTTTTTGTTTATAAATAAAAAATGACAGGGCTGAAACAAGAAATATCCCTGCTCCGGCCCATATCGCATAGGCGATACCAATATTCATACTTTTGACAACTTGCGATAAACCATAAAAAGAAATAGCATACCCGATAATTACAATAATACTGGGTACTAACTTTGTGAATCCATGAGACGCCTTCATCATGGTTGTCGCTGTTGTTTCAGCGATGATAGACACCATTAAGATTGCGTATACTTTCAGCATAAAAACCTCTTTAACTTATCCGGCAAATATCTCAGGAAATGACGCTTCCGTTCGTTTTTGTGGATGTAAATTACCATTAAAATCAACGCCTTAGTAGGCGCTTATACCAGGGAACCGGAACCGGATGTACAATAGCACGTAAAGCACGTGCATAATCCATAATTAATCCGGGGGTCCATGCCATCATCAGAGCACGCCGGCGAATTTGAGCAGCGATCCACAACTCCGGCATACAAAGTACATTTAAAACACCCATAAAATAACTTCTTTTTTGCATGGACAAAACGCCATCTAATGCGGCTTCCAGCGCATATGCAACACTACTGGAACAGTTCTGGTATGTCAGGTTATAAACAGGATGCCGGCGATATTTTTCCCAAAAATTCAGCAAAGAAGCATGATTATAAATATTAAAAACAATCTGTCTGTCAGATTCACACCACTCGGATGCTTCAGTTTGATAATCGGGTAAAAACCTTCCGGGAACATTATTATCAGCAGTTGCTTTTAATAACCTGAAAAACTCTGACGGAGAACGATCAATATCTTCTTCCGGGTATAAACTGATATAGAGATGCGGACGGAGCTCCAGAGATGCATGTCCTGTAGAGATAACCCCCTCGGAATCAACTGCCGCAATATAACGGTTAATAATCGGACGTGGCACAGGACGCTGGTTTGCGGAGCCTTCGGGTGTCCAGATATGAACAGTTAAAACAGCATCTTGCTCTGCTGTTGCATTTAAAGACGGTAATTGTGCCGTATCCGTTATTGGCAGAGCTATCCCTTTCTTCTTAAACGATACAGGTGAAGGCCTCATCAATTCAAATACGGATGTTCCCCGCTGAATATGACGAGCCCGAAATGCTATCTTCAGGCATCCAAAACCACTCCCTATCATTAAAAATCCGATAAAAAAGGAAATTGTTGCCTGGTGATGGGTAAACAGAAAAAAGGCAAACAGGATTTCTGTTCCCCCCCATAACAGGATTAATTTCCATCCCGGAAAACGAATAATCCAGGCTGATACAACAACAAATAACCCGGTAACGAAAAAAATAAAACCAAACATTGCCGTTAGTAATACATTACTATATGTCTGATTAATTAAGATAACCAATGCACAGAATAAAAACAGACTACCTTTAAAGAAAAGTATCGTTTTTTGTGTCCCGATACTGCCTGAAGCGACACATAATGTAATCAGACTTTCAAATAATAATAAAAAACCAAATAAATGTATTGGAAAAAAAATAATACCATCAAGACCATCAATGAAAATAAATATACCCATTAAACACCAGAGGAGTCCCACTCCCCAGAGGTAATGAGCTTTCCCTCTGATAAAATCGGCACCAAAGAGTAATAATGTAATCTGTAGCATTACCTGTCCTTTATTACCATATCAATATCAGGAAATTTCACCTAAAACAAACCAGTTCCCGACAATCATTACCGGATCATTATTACTGAAAATAACACTCCCGCGATCTTCTATATTCCACCAACGGCCTTCCTTATCTTTCAGACTAAAGGTTATCCCCGGAAGAGTGGTATTTGCCTGCTTTTGTTCCCAATGCCGGGCGAGCTTTTCACGATCGTCAGGGTGAACAGATGCTATAATCTGCTTTATATCAGAAAGAGCTGTGAAGTCAGTTTGTTGAAATAAACCATCTGTATTTCCCCATTCAATAACACCATTATCCAGATTAAGTTGGTATACCAAATGCTGTAGTTTATAAACTCCTTGAGTGTTATCAATTCGATGAGTACTTCGGGTCACAACCCGTAAAAAAACCATTAATAACGATATTAATGTCAAATATCCCTGTATCAGCCACAGTGATTCATGACGAAACAAACCATGCAGATAAAAAGGTCCCTGCTTGCTACGGGTGTAATAGATTGTAATCGTCGCAAGTATTAACAACGCTATTGACCCCCCCCGATTTCCCCACAATACAGACAGCATAACAGCAAGTAAAACCGGAATGCAGAGTAACGATAATTTGGCAATATTACGTTGCTGATGAAAATAGGCGTGGTATATCTGTATTGCAGTGTCATTGAATATCAATATAGTGCTGGTAATAAGAAGAAATAAAATAGCACTACCCCAAATTATATTAACTTTAAGGGAGGGGGCCATCCATTTGAAACGGGTATTAATTAACCCCATAATTACCGTTGTTGCAAATATATTACCAGTAATATCAGCAATAAACCCATCCCAGAATATATCTTTAAGTGATGTATTATCAAACCAATACATATGGGCAGAAAACAAAACCGCATCTGCAAAGCTGACAATTATTGTTACTGATAGCCATAACAATATTATTTGCAGGTCATCTCCCTGCCGGGCATACCTGCGGACAATCCAGGCAATAACAATACAAGAAAGCACAGCCAGAGCAGCGTATATAAACGAAAGGGTAAATTCCTCACTATCAAAGCCATTCATTACCATGTTTAACACGATGAAGCCAATTAGCAGCAGCAGCCATTGGCGTTTGTGCATACATAAAAAAGCGGTTGTTGCGACTCCGGCAGGAAACCAGACAACAGATATATCAGAATTTTCAGGTGTGAGTATTTCCGAGATTTCACCTGTCACGTAATAAAGTAATAACCATCCTATTATTACGACTAATGTGGTTTTGGTTGATAACAAGGATGTTTTCATAGTTTATTTTAGATTGTATATCATAATGACTATCTGACCTTATCTTTATATAAAAAGATCAGTATTATTTTCCTGTTCAGAAAATATCAAAATTGTACCTTTAAGTATAGCCATAATACTGAATTTATCTCATTTTATGGCTGTAAGTATCCCGGAAAAAAGTCTCATTCAATTTCAGAGATCTTCATCCATACTGATATGTATCCTGAGGAGATCGCTATGCGCAAAGCCCGATTTACTGAACATCAGATTATCGCCGTTCTGAAATCCGTCGAAGCCGGACGGACAGTCAAAGATGTCTGCCGTGAAGCCGGTATATCCGAAGCCAGCTACTATAACTGGAAAGCCAAATACGGCGGAATGGAAGCGTCTGATATTAAAAAATTAAAAGATCTTGAAGAGGAAAACCGGCGTTTAAAACAGATGTTTACTGACCTGAGTCTTGAGTGCCGGGCTCTGAAGGATGTTATCGAAAAAAAGCTTTAAAAACAGCGGTAAAGCGGGGGTTTGTCAGTTACCTTATCGAACAGTATTCGATGAGCATCCGTCACGCCTGCCGGGCCTTATCGCTGAGCAGAACGGTGTATTTTTACAAACCGGATACCCGGTGAAAATGCGGATGGATAATGGTCCGGAGCTTATATCACTGACACTGGCACATCGGGCGGAAGAGCATGGAGTAATACTGGAATTTATTAAACCGGGTAAGCCGACTCAGAATGCCTTTATCGAACGTTTTAACCGGACATACCGGACCGAAATACTGGATTTTTATCTGTTCCGGACACTGAATGAAGTACGGGAGATCACGGAACACTGGCTGAGGGAATATAACCGGGAGCGTCCGCATGAATCCCTGAATAATCTGACACCGGAAGAATACCGGTTATTAGCTGAAAATAACGAAATCTCAAAAAGTGTGTGGAACTGAAACGGGTGTACTTACAGCCGTGCTGGTTACGGACAGCAGAAGGAACCCGGTTTCTTGATGACAGGACGGCATGATGTACACAAAGGGGGAATTGACTGACTGAGTTTGACTTTGACGGAGAAGATCTGTAAAACTCGCACGCATAAAAAAACAGACTTGCGGGAACAAGTCTGTTTCTTAAGAGCTTTCATTTAAACGCGGTTAACAATGTTAGATACGTTTTGTTTTGCTCTTTTCCTTACCTGTCAGAATAACATCATGTTTAACTGACAAGCGGGTTCTGAATTAGTGGTGCCGGACTCGGAATCGATATTTGCATCTAACTAGCTGTAATTTAATGTTATTTTTAGATTTGATTATTTTTATACCCTCATTTGTACCCTCAGTCCGAGATCATACAGTAATGAAGGACCAAAAACGGCATAACAGCAGGTATAAATCCTACCAGTGAGCCTGAGGTCTTAAAAGGATATTACAGGATGATTTTACCTCCTTTAAATGATTATGTATTTTGTTTTTTCCATACCTGAGCATTTACTCAGATTTGTTGACGATCAGTGAAGTGTTCATACATTTTCTCTGTCATCACCCAAAGTGCTTTATTCAGACGGATATCACCATCGATACCGGTCACGGCCCGGGTGTGTGATCGTTTACCCTTGGCTGTACGTCCGGACAGTCCGCCTTTAATCAGGTTCTCCTGCAAACGCTGGTACACCGTCCACAGGTCATCTTTCTTATCTTCCCACCGGCGGGGTTGCAGCACCTGTTCTTCTGTGATCGGCTGGTGGTCATCCCCGAACCGGTACGTGATAGCGGCATATGCCAGCGCCTGCTGTGCCGGTGGCGGTAACAACAGAGACTGCATCTGTTCACGTTTTTCAGCCACTGCATCAAACGTTTCCAGTACTTCATATGCTCCTTCAATTACTTTATCGACGACATTACCTTTGTGAGGCACACGCACTTCACCAAAGGTATCACCACAGACCAGCCCGTTCTGACAAACCGCACGGAATAATCCCGGCAGCATCTGATAACTGCTGGTGCCGTCATGACTGTTTAACAAAATAATTTCCGGTACCTGAATACCGGTAATCTGGTCATGACGGCGAAGGCGTAGCATATGTTTGGTGTGCTCCCGGCGACTGTCATCCCGGACACGGGTCTGGCAGGCAAAGAACGGATAAAAGCCTTCCTTTTGCAGGCTCTCAAGCAGGGTTATGGTGGGAATATAAGTGTAACGGCGACTGCGGGATTCATGTTTTTCTGCTGAAAAGACACTGGGTACCGTGCAGTATAATTCTTCGGTGGTTAACGGGCGGTCACGACGAATAATATTCGCCCTGCCGAAGCGCGAGGCTAAACGGGTCATAGTCATTCTCCGGTAAAATTAAACGGGTAAAAGGGTAGTCAGATAAAAACCCGTACTGAACGGGATAAAGAAACAGATAAGATGAGGTACGGGCTTTTTATACAAAGATGTATCAGCTGGTGGGGTGAGTTCTTCGATATGCGAGTAAACCAGTGGCTTTCCGTGCCCGAAGAATATCGGTCGCAGTGATACTATGTGACGGTTCAGTGAAACCGTTGTTGCGCCGGTCAGTGCGGACCAGTGCGTATTTCTCCGCAAAAGCGTTCAGTGCCTCATATAACGACACCCCACGGCGGAGGCAGGCTTCAATGACGCGCTCATCACAAAACTCCGTGTCGTTCAGAGTGAGGCCATAGTGCTGCCTGAGTAGGTAAGTCAGCAGCGTCTGCCAGACGGCAGCCGGTGAGTCGGGTAATATGCGATTCTTCATGAATATCGTCCTCAGTTAATCGATAAGATGAAAAATAGCGGCACACTCGTTATGCTGAAGGGCGTAGTCACGTAACTGGTAAAAATACTCCACCAGCACGGGACTCTCCGTTTTAAATGACCAGATACTGAACGTCATTAAACAGACAGCGATACCGGCTGCTTCCGGACTCAGTTCGGCATTATTACCGTTATGCGGGTTAAACATCGGGAGCGATGTTTCAATCATGTCAGGCCAGATAAAGGCACCGCCATTAGAAAGCATACTGAATTCCCAGAAGGCACCGTGATAAATCTCACACAGATTATCCATCATCTTAAAAATATCGCCTTCAATATGCTGCCAGCCGGGAATGGCACCAAAGTAAAAACGCCAGAATGAATCTCTGCCACGGGGATGGACAAGGTTAGTTTTGATTGTCTCTGACTCTTGTTGATGCAAATTAAACATAGTGATAATCCTTTCAGACAGAATAGATACAGGAAAATAAAAAACTTAATCATGAAGTATTGCGTTTTTTATCGTGATATTTTTTAAAGAATTAAATATTAAATAGAGTGAATATTCAGTATTGTTTATTCAGGAGGGTAATATAGGTGTGATTTTTATTCCAGTTTAATATTCATTGTTTTTTAATAACTGGTCGGTGGGTAAGATCATGGAACGACCTGTATTCCTTTATTTTTATGGTTGTGTTTGTATGCGAAAATTAATTCGTGATTTTATATTGAGAGTTTTTGTATAAACAGATCCCCGATGATAGTTGTATCTTCGGGGGGAGGTATTACAAAAATAAATTCTTGATATATTTGCTTTCAAACGTTACATCCATTACTTTGCTATTTATAACCAAATTAAAACCTCCTTGCTGGGCAGTAATTGATTCTATATCACTATCACTTAATATTCCTTCTTCTATGAAGTATGCTCCCTCTTTTATTTCTGTATGTGCGATTAAGTATCTTCTTTTTTTATTTTTATACATGCGTATTAATTCGTCTTTGTATTTGCTATATTTTATTTTTCTTATGTCAAGGTTTTTTATTTCATTTGGAATGATTTTGTTTTTGTATAATATGGGGATTGGTAGTATTTCAATATATACTCCCATGGAAAGCTTATAAGGATCATTATCTTCATTGTTATGTTTAATATGAATTTTCGCTGATGTGATAATAACAGTGTAGAAATCAACACCGTCAGCATCATATAAATCAGTTAATATTGTTGATATGATATATTTCAATTTATCATATATAAAAGCATTTCTTGTATTTTTATTATTTCTGTAGAGAGATAATTCATCCTTATGAAAATTAATTTCTCTTACTATACCTATTATCATGTGCTTTCTACTAATGTTTATTTCTTTTGTTTTACGGTCGAGGTATACGGGGTATATTAATGTCTGAGGTTCTTTTTTTCTGTTTTTAATATACCAGTCCTGAATTATTCCTTCAAGAAAGTTTGATTCTGAATATCCCATTGCTTTTGATATTGACTCTATTTTATCAAAGAGTTCTTTACTTTTAAAACTTATGGTTTTTCTGTATTTACTGGCCATGTGCTTCATCCTTATCGGTGCTGCACTTTTGGTTTAAAGGTGCTGCACTTTTGATTTGTTGGTTTTGGGTTTTATCATTTTGCACCAGGTCTGTCAATGGTGATGCACTTTTAACTTGTTATTATAAATCAGTATATTGATTTTTATAAAATGAGCGGCAATCCTGTCCTGTCCTGTCCTGTCCTGTCCTGTCCTGTCCTGTCCTGTCCTGTCCTGTATGTGTATGTGTATGTAATAAAATACTCTGATTGCATATCTTCTGGTGTGGTGATCTTTAGTGTAGGGATTGAGATTAAAGTTTCTCAGATTTCTTTCTGATGCTGAAGTGAGTTGTTTTCTTTTCTTGAATGGAAACATAATATCAGAGTTGTTTTTAAATTCGTTACATATATCCAGTACAGTTATACTGCTGTATTCAGTCTGTTTAACTTAGTTATATACTGACGGTATAGTAATATATTATAAGGTTATTATATTATAAGGTTATTATATGTTTATTATATTATAAGATTATTATAAGGTAATAATATCATAATGTTATTACACAGATAAATAATAAAGGTATTCTAATCAAATAAGCTATATAAATAAAAACACTAACATGTGATTAATTAAATTCAATCACCCTCATGGTTTTTGTTAATACATCCCTTTTAATTTCACTTTTATCCTTAACAATAACGGTGTTCTTTATGAATCATGATGAATTAAAAATAAATGATAAATAT
>NZ_JAODZS010000061.1:0-11604 GCF_029835375.1 Morganella sp. GD04133
TTATGCGGCACTGTTCGGGTAATCCCACCAGCGGCGGGAAAGCAATAAAAAAGGCCACGCAATGCGCAGCCTGGTGATAAGTGCCAGTTAAGCGACTGGCAGCGCTAATCCCTATCTGATATTGTTAAATCGCCAAACGTAACAATTCAAAAAGGGAAACACATGAGCGATAAAAAAGCAGCAGGAACACCAACTGGAGATAGCATGCCATCAGGTCTTGCAAAAGCAATCTATGAGCAAGCAAAACAGCAGCAATCTCAGCAAACAGGTAAGTCCTCCGGCACACAAAACGGAGGAAATAACTCAAACCAAAAGGATAGATCATGACCCGGGAACAGCTACTCCAACAAATTTATTTTTCCTACAAACTTAATTCTATTGTGAGTGTTACTTTTAACAGAATCGATAAGATCCTTTCTTTCTTATTGTTGCTTCTCGGGTCATCTGTTATCGGCAGTCTGGGCAATAATATTTTCCTGGGGCTGTGCATAGCAACTATTACCGCAGTACGAATGGCCTGGCCGTTAGAAAAAACAGCTGAAAATGCCAGAAAGCAGTCTGTCGCATATTTAAATCTTTATACCGTTCAAGCCACCTTTGATTCCGATGAGAAACTAACAAATGCGCTCACTCTTATTCAAAAAGATGATCTTATTCCTTGGTGGTCACTGTACAGAATTGCTGAAATTTCTTACCAGGATGATTTTGGTATAGATCACGAATTTACCCTGAGTACACTGGAAAAATCCATCGCCTTTTTTTCAGGTATAACATTTAAGAAAAAACAATAGCTCATCATCTGGCGATGAACTTGTCACGCCATAATGCTCTTTTTGTTGCCATAAGAAAAAGCCGTACACAGCTCTTGTGTTAAGTGATAACGAGGTGATTGATACTGTGGCGGCGTATATGAAAAAGGCCGCACAAGGCGACCTTTGGAATATTTATCTGTTGGGACTGAAGGGCTGCGATATTTTGAACTACGAGAAGTTTTTTCACAGTTGAAATATGAACTATCCCGACGTTCCGGAGAGTTCAACCTGTAAGTTATCGTTACAAGTTGGATTTCAGGCAATAAAAAACCCCGCACTTGGCGAGGTTTTGTATTCTTTTCGCTGCTTTGCGTTTAAAGCTTCGCGCAGCATATACGAAAATATTAACTTCATTGTTCAAAATGTCAAGATTTATTCGTGTAGTGTCCTTTATGATCAAACTCATCACACATCGGCAGGTACAGCATATACTCCGCAACAGATAGCCACGCCGCTACACGCCTGCGATATGTAGACAGTGATTTTTCTGGGTGCTTTTCGCTTAATTCATCAGCAATTCTATATCTGGATTTTTTATACACATAGTGCTGCTTAATCATTCCAAGTAATGCTGGGTTATTTTCAAACACAGCACAGATAACCTTATCCATCCGGCCACCTTCCGCATCAGTGCAAAACCACATGCTGCTTAATGATTTTTTATCGGCAAACTCTTCTAAAAAAAGCTGTAATTGCTCCTCCGATAAACCAGTGGTTTGCATTTTCTTTATCGCTTCTTTTAATGCTTTTTGTGAGATTACCGCACCGGAAAGTAACCGGTTGAAAATTCCTGCCGCTTCAGGTTCTTCACTGAATGCCGCCCAGCGTCCCCACATTTTTAGCTTACCTCTGATCCAGGTGCTCTCTAATGTCCGTAATCTTAAATGCTCGTCGCCTTTGCCACATGTATCGGGATAAATCATCGTACCACCTCACAAATAATTAAAATTCATCAGACCCGGCATAACCGCAGTTCTCTTACGTCCTGTTTTACCTGTTCCAGCAATTCACGTTCGCTGCCGTGAAGCCGCTGCCATGTTGCCGGTGCGGCATGAAACCCTGTTTCGTAACATGCCCGATGATGTCGTGGGCATAAGGGGAGAACCGAATAATGATCCGCCCTTTGTCCCGCCCCCTGGCCGGAGCGAATGTGATGAATTTCTGCCGGGCTGTATCCGTATCCGGCGTTACGACAACAAATACAACCGAGTTCTGCCACATCTGACAGCCACTGCTGCTCTGCTTTGGTCTTTGATTTGGTCATTGGTCTTGCCTCTCAGGTAAAATCTAATAACTGTGCTGCCGCGTTCTCAGCGGCCTGTTGAGTGGAAAAATTGCGGTACAGAATGAAGTTCCACAGCACATCAAGCGTGGATTTATAGAGTTCGCCAAACTGTAGATCGTCCATTTTGGCAAAGCTGATTGATTTGGCGACACGGCGCAGGCTGCCGTCAGGCATTTCGTAGGTGTCATACTGGCCGGCCTGCTCGATAGCCCAGGAGCGGAAAGCGTCAAAGGATTTTGTCGCGGTAATATTCTGCGCGCGTTTTTGTGCTACATCATCAAGATAGACGTCAGCCGCTGACTGCAGAGCATCGTCATTGTCCGTGTAATAAGCGAGGAATTTCACATACCCGCGAACCAGTTCTTTTTCTTCCGGCGAAATGGTACCGCCGACCGGTTCCCAATATTCATAACCGAGGTTCAGGAGTGCGAAGTATTTACGATGAAATCGTGGGTTACGTGCCTTTCTAAAGTCTGCTGACAGCACATCACCGCACTTAACTTTTGAATGCAGATAATCCCTTGCTGCCGGATTTGCAGGCGCAAGAGTATCGTTGGGGAGTTTGATAAAGCTATGCTGTGCCATGTAAATATCTCCGGTGGCACAGCGGGTATTCAGGATGCTGGTTGTTCAGGCCAGCACCTGAATAATACATTGATATAATGAATATTGCTAATTATATGCGGAGCTTTAAATCATGCCATCCGAGTGTATTCCAGCACTCAGCATCACCTGCCATACAGCATTCCGACACAGGCAATTTTTCGCCACATTTCCGGCATGTTTTCTTACTCAGTTCCTCAATTTCAGATTTTAGCGACCGGTCATCGATTCTGATGAGCATCGTCAGGTACTCGTTCAGTTCATAAGGTTCCCGGCCTGGCCGCCGCAACGCACAATTGCGCTGCAGCATTTCCAGTTCCTGCTCATCCACCAGCAGTTCAAGTTTGACGATACCGGTTTTCTTTTGCCGCGCTCTCTGTGCGGCTTTGCGTTCTGCCGGGGACTTAGCCATTGAGATACACTCCATTTGATTTTCTCAGTTCCCGCTGAGCCGCTGTGAATTCAGATATCAGCCGGTTTTGTTTCTCCGTAAACTGATACTCGGCTATATCAGTGCGATCCATTGATCGAGGAGTCAGAGGTTTACTTTTCCTCTCCGCCGGCCTGTTCCAGGATGCAGTTTTCTTTTCGTATGCACGGGTCACCTCCCCGGCACATGGTAATACTTCAAAGGCATGCCGCAATTTTCCGCGCCATTCCGTCACCTTCACAGCTCCTGTTTTGAGCAGTACACTGATTACCGCTTGTACCTGATCACGGTTAATATTGTATTTTTCCTGAATATACTTGCGGGTTATCTCCGTACCAGCCGGAATCTCTGTTGCAATTTGGGTATAGAGCATCATCACGCAGCCTCCCCTGTTTTCTCCACCAGCCAGTGCGCTTGCTGCATAAACAGTTCACCGATGGCGATCAGCTCGTCGCGGCTGATATAACTGATTTTGTCTCCCTGCCAGTCCTTATCCAGGATGACAACCGCACCGGCAAAGAAAGCACCTGACGGTTTCTGTTTTTCATCCGCCGGCACAAACCAGTCCGGTAAATCGAACCCGATACGCCCGCGGATGAATGCAACATGATCTGCCCATTCCGGCCACCACACTTCGCTCGTTGCTGCTTTCAGCAGGAAAACATACCGGCCACCTTTCTCACGCATAGCCTGAGCGTGTTCCATGATGTTACGAACACCAGTTACGGCCTGTTTATCGTGATAACTACTGCGGGAATATGGCGGGTTACCGTATGCTGCCCCGCCCAGTTCTTTCAGCTTTTCTGACCAGTCCTGTGTGAGTGCGTTATCTTCAGCAGTATAATAATCAGGGCATTTGCTGTTCTGACCATCTGTAAACAGGTCGAGAGTGAACGGGCCGAACTTCGCGTTGATACCCCAGTACAGTGCATCAGGCGTCCGCCACTGGTCACCGACCTCTTTCAGCATGTGGGCGGGCTTGTTGCGCAGCTCTTCCAGCGCAATCACGTAATCAGAACGCAGATCCGGAGTTTCCACCACATCACAAATCAATGCCTCACAGGATTCGGAACATGATCCTGAGTCATAACCGCCGGCCCCGCGTATCGTTGCAGCGATATCGTCACGAGTCTGATCTGAAAACATAGCGATAATGCTCTCGAGCGAGTTATTACCCCGGTACATGATTTTATTTTCCTGCTGGCGGCGTTCGACGACACGGACAGTATCGGAAGTGATTACGTCCATGAACTGTGCTGCCATCCCTGGTTCGTCACGGGCGGCCAGCGCAATTTTGTTTATCCCTTTCTTAATGCAGAACACACAGTTTCCGAGGTGTTCAGGAATAGCCAGATCAAATAGCTGTTCCTTCCACCAGTTGAGAATGTCCTGTTTATCAAAATCACTGATATCCGCCAGATATGACACACCATCACGGGGTTTTAACCGGCGTGGCTCATCTGCCCGTATCCCGAGCCAGGAGTGATATCCATCAGGGTAATTTTCTTTGCAATACCGCTCGAACGGCTCCAGCTTCATTGTCCGTGTACAAAACGCACCATGCACATAAGGAGTGCCATATTTACCGCAGGCATCAACCCAAGGTTGCAGATCTGCACATATTTCATCAGCATTCATCACGCGGTAGCTGTTCCCGTTCCCGAGTTTCGGATCAACAACCAGACGTAAACACACCAGGTCAATATTCCAGTGTTTGACCACGTTACGGATGAATTCATAGGTTTTCGGATGCTCCGCGCCGGTATCCATGAAAACGTATTTCACATTCAGGTTTTCACTGACCCGTTTCTGTTCCATCAGGTGAACCAGATATGCCGATGTGCGACCACCGGAGAAGCTGACTATATTGATCATCAGATAACCCCCTCGCGCTGGTAGCGTTTAGCTGTGGCGCGGGTCATGAAATACTGCCGCTCGATATTTTGGAACCGAATGAGATCATCCCAGCCATGGCGGCGGCAAATACTGTTCACCTTATGGCGGCTGTTCCAGTGATCTTTCAGGTCACGCAGTACCCACCACCGGCGGATTTGATGCAGGACAGCCAGCACCGGGAATACACTTACACCATAAATTTCTTTGCTTTCTGAACGCATGATCATACGGTCCTCCCGGTAC
Organism: Morganella sp. GD04133; assembly: GCF_029835375.1. Taxonomy (NCBI): domain Bacteria; kingdom Pseudomonadati; phylum Pseudomonadota; class Gammaproteobacteria; order Enterobacterales; family Morganellaceae; genus Morganella; species Morganella sp. GD04133. Next base: position 5,270 of record NZ_JAODZS010000061.1, read on the forward strand.
TGTTGTGCAAAACCCGATGTCTGATTTCTTTCAGCATCTCAAGCCCTTTCTCTCGATAGCTTCCGTCTTTGTCTATCACCTCAGATACGGATGCTTGGCGACTCTCATTACGGTTTTCAATTTGTGCTACAACAGGGGGGATCGGTTTACCGTCCTGAACTTGCTTTAACCAGTACCGTAATACCTTTATGACCGCGTTTCTAACCTCAGTTCTCGTCTGGCTATACTGCCTCATCCGGCGGTGTGCCTCCGGTATAATCTGGTACATGATCGCGGTTTTCCAAGGGAATGCTTCAGCTGTCGGATAAAACCCCCGGTTCGCACTGTAGCGGTCAAATTCACGCATCACCTCGTCTACAGCAGGTAACCCTGATGCTTCCTGAATGCCATCTCTGCACCATGAGACAAATTTTCCACATCCGGGAACAAAGTCACTACCCTGCCTCCTGGCAAGACGCAGACCAGCATTAATCTGTTCGCGGGTATGAATTCCTCCTTCCAGCATAGCCAGTACCCACTGGCGGCGCATTTCGTCAAACTCAGCCTGTGTGCGTACAGTCGACCTGAATCCGGGAAATATCACACACAACTGCGTAAACAGACCGTTGAACTGGCCGGAGATAAAATTTTTTAGTTGTTCCCTGCTCTGTTGCTCCTGCGGTACCACGGGAGAGGTGGCAAATCCCTTTGTCTGAATAGTTTTTACATGAGTATCGACGCTAACCGGTTTCATGGTAATACCCCCGCGTTGACCAGATCATCTTCGATACCGTCAATCCAGTTTGTGTTGCTGAAATCCAGATTTTCACGCCCCCCGGAACCGTGTTGTCGGTCTGACGGTAAAACGGAAAATTTCAAACTGAGTTTGTCCCACTGCTGACGGAGTTTTCCCGGACTCAGTATGTTCCGGCACCAGAACGCATCCCGGTTTACCCGTCCGAACATCTCACAAATCTGACGATGTGTGCGTCCATCCTGTCCGCGCATCAGACGTATGTCGTTTGCCCATTGTGTCCATGACGGCTCTTTAGGCCGTGAAACTTCACCGTCAGTCTCCGCTGCCTGCTCATACAACGTCAGTATCTTTCGCCAAATCCACTGTGCGCACTGCAAATCCTCATCCGTACCCCATTGCCGTTTTCCGGCACTGAACACCGCAGCCTCCGGATGACGTGAAATAAAATCACTATCAGGTGACGTGTTGCTGTCGTCCGACAGCGTAGCGTCCGGACAATAAGATCTTTTATCTGACGGATCTGTTTTTAATGACGGATCGGGGCCAACCATTGGGGGGTTAATCGCCCCTGTTTTTTCAATATTTGATCCACCAACAGTTGCCCCCTCAATTATTGCCCCCTCAAAATTTGGGGGGGGACTTTTCGGAGTAGATACTCTGCGGTAATGCTTCCTGGCTGCATAGGAAACCTGCTCCAGCTTTTCAACATTGATGCGGTATACATTGCTCAGGTTGCGATTCCCGGATTTTCTCTCCTGCTTTGTTAACCAATTATCACGCTCCAGTTCCTTTATCGCCGCAGTAACCGTATTTACGCTTTTAGCACCAATTTGACGACGGATTGTTTCCACCGCAGGCCAGCTTATGCCCTCATCACTGGCAAAATCAGCCAGTCGGGCCATAACCGCAACACGCGATAAACTTAGTCCGGCAAACGCACACCCCTCCCAGACCAAACCATGTAATTTACTGCTCACGTTGCACCCCCCGTGTCCCGGCAATATCACGAGGTGTATTCTGATTTCGTGTCAGCTCACGCCATGCCTTAAACGCTACCGAGCGCCTCTCATCAAATATAGGGCGTATGGTGTCAATCTCTGCCGGATCGCCATTACGCCTGAATCCGTTACAGTATGTAATTTTTTCGGTTGTATTCATCATTGGTCTTTGCCTCTTGCTCATACGCTGGTCATGCGCATCGCATTTAATGCGGTTACCGCTTTTGATATGCAGTGTGACATGTCACGACTGCCCAAAAGAGTTTCGCTGATCGCCACCGCAAATTCTTTAATAGGTTTAATGTTTGTTTGTTGGTTAAATTGATGGTATGCGAATACAACCACTGCATAGCGGCCATAATAAGCATGTTGAATTTCTTGAAATATATCTGGACTATCGATCGGGCAAATGCCGTCACGATACGAGGGTATCTTCATCATTTGGTCTTGCCTTTGTATGGTTACACGCTGGTCAGGCGCGGATTTGAATCGCATTAAGAGCCACCACAGCGTTAGTGATTTGCCGTGACATGTCACGACTACCTAACAATGTTTCAGTAATAGCTTCTGCAAATTCTTTTATCGCTATCGATACTAAGTTATTTATTGCACCCTGATCAAGGCTCAATCTGTATTTAGTAGGTAATATTTCCATAACTGCGGGTACAAGCTCATCAAACTTAGCCTTAGCTGCTTTTGAATCACTACGTAACCAGCGGAAAATTTGTTGACGATTGTTATTTATAGCTTTCCAGTTTACACATCCATGCTCATCTTCAATCGGCAATAACCGAGTCTTAGCTTCAGAACATAATCCAAAATAAGCCCTGCTGACTTCGATTGCTACATGTTCCTGTCCTCGTTCTGAGGCCCAGATTTCAACTTCTTTCCTGAGCAAATTAATATCAATTTCCATACCTGCGTCTCCTGTCGCAAAATCTATTCGGTCGTTAAATTCCATCATTAGGATTAGGATAAAGATCCGGCCTCATTTCGTGTGGTGTTACTCCCGTTGCCGTATATATTTTAAGAACTCTTTTTTCTGGTATTCTCGAATTAAATTGAACCTTCCAAATGTGAATAGCTTGATGGGAAACCCCTATGCGTCGAGCAAGAACACCAGCATTACCCGCTATTTTTATTGCTTTTTCTAAAGCGTTTTTACAGTCACCAGTTTCATTATTAAGAATACGTTTTATTTTCATATTTTCGTTCTGAGCAATAGCATCAATGATTTGAGATGCTGTTATTTGCCCACCCGTAGCGTACTCAATTGCCATAAGCAATCTTGATCCAGCGTCCGTACCACGATTAAACCATGTCCTAATTGTGCATGGAGTTACGCCTATTTCGCGTGATAATTGAATTTGAGACCCCGCGATACTCGCAGCACGTCTAATAATTTCTCTTGTAACATTGCGCATAAAACCTCCAAATTGATTATTAAAAATCAGTTTTCATTTTGATTAGTCGTTAATATCCCAATCAAAGCGGATGTGATTATTGATTACCAGTTCCATCCGTAGGGTGTGGATATAAATCAGGCCTCAGATCATGAGGGGTAATCTGCCAGTTCATTAGTTCGCACAGCGGAATGACCCGACCAGCCGGAACACGATAGTTTAACCAGTGAAAAACCGTTTGTTGTGCACACCCTAGCTTTCGGCCAATCTCAGCCTGGGAGAGTGTGCTTGTGATTTTTTGTTTAATTTCAGCTCTCATTTTTTTATCCCTAAGTAAGTAGGCAGAATTGATATTACAGTAAAATACTGTTGGCAATCAACAGTTATTTATTGTGGAGAATTTAACAGTTTTTATCGGTAGAATTTAAGAATGATGAAAGCAATTGAGATTTCCATGTACAGAATCAGCAGACTCCTGACAGAACAAGGATGGAGCCAGGCTGAGCTCGCTCGAAGAATTGGGGTTACTCAGCAAACCGTACAGCAGTGGGTTCATGGTAAAGCCAGTCCTAAGCCTGCAAGCTTAGATAAATTAGTTGAAGTGACAGGACACCCCGCATATTGGTTTATGATGCCACCTGATGATAACGAGCAATCATCAACCCCACAGATACCGATGACCAATAGTCAACGTGAATTGCTACAAACGTTTGATGCATTCCCTGAAGATGATCAGAAAAAAATCCTTAAAGAAATGAAAGATAAAAAAGAGGAAATGGAAGAAACTATTGCTCGCTGGATGGAAAAAAGAGGCCGCAGAGCATAAAAACCCACCACAAATTTGAGTATTTCATCCGGCCACAGTGCCGGATTTTCTCACCTTAACTTTATCAAGTTAATCAAAATTTCCAAGTCGCATTCTTCGCGCTCAAATCAACAATAAATAACTGTTGACTGTTAACAGTTTTTTATTGTAATCTTCTCGCATCAACCTACCCGACCGGATAACACCAGAGCAATACTTCGAGTTACTCAGGTACCGCAAGGGTTAAGTAGCCAGCCTGAGGCATATGAACATGACGGCGGGGTAAACAATAAAACCCCACAGCGGGTATTCAGGATAAAGCGTTCACGAATTTACGCCAACACCAGGCATGCATTAACGACCAAAGCTAACCATGAAAATGGTAAGGGAGCGAGGCAAGAGCAGTACCAGAACCTGACACCCCGGAAAGACGGGGATCTAATCAAAACGGGGGTTATATGAAAGAAACCGATAGCACCAAAAGCAGAGAGCAGGAAATAAAGGATTACGTTGGCTTTGTAATGAGTGACGTTAATATCCTATCCACGAGCATGATCCCTAAAATGATTGAGGCGGGATCCAGCCTTGATGATATCAAAGACAAAGTGGACATGCTGGCAGAAGCGTATATCTACACGCGATTAAAGGTACTGCATGAAGGGCGTAAATTAATTGAAGATATCAACAAATATGACGCCGCCATGAATGCAGAAATGACGACCCTGATTAAATCGAATGCCCGTAACTACGAATTGGGTGACAGCTTCACATAAGGCGGAGTAAATCCAAAGCGGCTTTTTCTGCGTCTTCAATTGCGGTTTCTGATTGGAAAGATGTCAGTAAGTGAGGATACCTTGCAGCCTGACTTAAATGTCTAATTTGATGTTTAACTTCTTCCCTTTGTTCTGAGGTTAACACATTAAAAATAGCTTTTAACAAAATATGCTGAGCATCTAATTGCTGTTCACGATTTTTATTATCCATAATTCAGTTCCTTAAATACGTTGCGGTAACTGAATTATACACAGATTCCTTGCGTTGCGGAATGCAGGAACCTCAGCCGCCTGATGAGGATAAATAATCAGGCACCGGATTTAAGACGTAAAAAAACCCACCGAAGTGGGTTCTTTTACCCGGCGTCGCCGACCAAAGCTAATCCGGAGTTCCACTGACGGGACCAACCGTCAGAAGAGGCAAGACCAATGACGAATCATTGGAAACATCATTTTAAAGGAGTTGCTATGAAAGCACAACCTGAAACACTCAAAGTCACGCTTTACGTCCATGCCCAAAAGCAGTTCGACGGAAGTATCGCGTATTCAGTATACACCCACAAATTCAAAGCGACTGACGGTATGGGCTTCCCTGTTGCCGAACACCAGCTTGAATTACCTGCCCCCTTAGTCAGCAAATTTGATTTAATTCAGGCCGAAATTGACAGCTTACGTGCAGAACAAAACAAGATCCTTGCTGATGCAACAGCCAAAACCGGATTACTGGAAGACCAGATACAGGCGCTGCTATGCCTGGAGGGTGAGGTAATATCCAAAGAAGATGAAGAAATCCCTTATTAGGAGGTAATTTCATGAAATGTTCATTGTGTAAAAAAGAGATAGATGAACATGAGGCGTATGAGTATCGCGGATTTATCTCTTGTGGCGAACACTTTGACGAAGTTATTGCGCGTGTTGATAGAAAACGCCAAGAGATTATTAGTCGACACGATTCAATGTCTTGTCCATTAAAGGAGTTAGATCTTCGATCTGATAACCCAATTGGTAAGGCTAACCGAGAATTATTGAAAGGCTCTATCGAAGTTTGTAGTAAAGAAACTTTGTTAGAAAAAGATTATCGCAAAGGAATTTTATAAAAGGCAAGACCAATGACCAATTATATCTGTGCATTTAACCCTATAGATGCTGCACTTAAAGACGGCGCTGTAACTGTTGCAATCACTATTTCCGCCAATTCTGAAAAGATGGCCAGAGCAATGGCTGCTGTGATGCTGGAAGAAACCTATCCGGAGAATACGGGGAAATTTGATGTGGCGGGGGCAATAGTCTGCGAAGCTCAGGCAGGCAATCCGGCACCGACCGGCGACAGCTTTGATGAACATTTTGCCAAAGAGTACGAGTTCAACGGCACCGACTGGCAGAAGCGTGAAGAAGAAATTGTCGTGTTTGCAAAAACGGCACCAGTCGTCCGTATTGCGGCAATTATGTTGTATGAAAGAACACAATTCACCCGTAGTGAATACAGTAGTGCCGTAACCTTTGTGCACGAAAGTGACGAATATCCACAACTCCGGAATATCGCAAAAGGTATTGCAGCGACACGCACAGTTTCTCTTCTGAATGAACAGGATCTGGAAGCATTGGTAAACGCTGTTATGA
>NZ_JAODZS010000062.1:0-9263 GCF_029835375.1 Morganella sp. GD04133
CTTCTGGCGTTTTTATGATCCGAGAAATGTCTGGGAAATTTTAGCCACGTTTGATGACTGGCGGCTGCATACGTTTCTCGGGCCGGTAACCAAACTGGAAACAAACCTGTGGGGAAACAAAAAATCGGACCGGTTTGAGGCACAGCGGAAGGGATATCCGGAACAGGCAACGCTGCGTGGTATGTTTATGAAGTTCTCTGCTGATGACTATGCAAAAATCAATATGGTATTTGAACAGAAGCTGGCAAAAAAAATGGCGGTTTATTTTTTAATGAATGAGGCAAACAGCAGCAATACCGTCATGACGTTATCTATCGTTGACATAATGCACCGCACATTGACGGATGATCGTTTTGATTATGATCGGTTATCTGTGGGGCTGTCCCCGTCCGGTCTCGAAAGATGCCTCACTCTGTCTCAGGATGTCATTAATTTTTTCAGCGGGCTATCGTCTCCGGATACGGAATCTTATCTGTATTTTTGCTATGCGTTGTCATTTTACCGGATAAAACGTTTCAGTGATATTCCGCCGGAATGGCTGCGTTTCTTATCGGAATCAGAGGGTGAAGTTAACTACAGAGTCTGTCAGTTACTGGATTCTCTGTTTGGTGCGCTTCCTGATATCTACCATTCATAATGATGTTCTGACTTAACTGAGATTCTGTGTCAGATATCAAAGAAGCAGAATGAAAAATATCTCCGGTGCCAGCCTGACATGCAAAATGCCGCCGGTCTGTATACCGGAAACCAAAGCAACGTCATTGCACTGAGTAAAGTTAACAAAGGATTATTATGTTATTAGATATTCTCCGCTCCGCGACTACCGCAGCCTGTCAGACCTGTCATCTTCTGCCACGGTGTGCCTTCTACGCAGAAATCCATTTTGCAGGCAAAACGGATACTTACCGCCAGGAGGCTTACTTTTTTAAAGAATATGATCACCTGCTGGAAATGAAAGCTCACGATGCGAACAAAGCTGAAGATGAAGATGAAGATGTGCACGATGTCGGCGCGGAAGCACCTCTGACATTAATTACCCGCTCAAAACATTGTATGTCTAAAAGCCCGCACTGTCCGACGGGGAATATTTTCAGGGCGGACGACAGTCTGTTCGGTGAGTTTAATCCGGAAAAAGCCTTCACCGGCTCTCTGCCGTATACCGGAAAAACCAGGGGATTCTCTTATACTGAATATAATCCTGTTGCTGTACTTGAAAGTCTGATAACCCGCGGCGGTCTGACGGATGATCCGCGCTACCGTCAGCATTATACCATGCGACTCGCCGAGTGTGACGGCAAGCCATTTCTGACCCTGCCCCGCGGAGCACAGGTAGGCATGGCAGTCATGAAGCCGGTCACTCACGGCCTGCCGATGCTGTATATTGAGGGACTCCGGCATCTGGCCTCCGCCCGGTTCAATCTCATTCTGTACCGGGAATTAACAGCTACAGTCAGTATCGGTCTGGAATCATCATTAAAGAAAAAAAATGATGAGGAACGAAAGGAGGAGCGGACAAAACAAAATCAGGAAGCCGGTTACAAGCCCTCTCATGGCGGCTGGACAAAGCATACCAGTAAGTATCAGATAAAAAGTGGTGTGACTATCGAGGGTGAGGTTCTCTCTGTCATCGGCAGAGACAGGTACGGCTATACGGCTGCGCTCAAAAAAGAATTTACGAAGAACAAAAATAAGCTGACGTTGCTGAACGCCATTGACAAGGGTTTCAACATGCTCAACAGCGCGCTGCAGAAAGGGAAGAATAACCAGATATTTCCGCTGGTAAGTGCGGAATTTTGTTATCCGAAACTGGAAATTACAGGCGGCGTCAAAACTGTTCAGTCCGACACCGCCGGTGTCGGTGTTATCACTGAAGGTAATATTTCAGTCGGTTTTGCGCCGTTTTTCGGTTTTAAAATCACGTTAGACCTGCTGACGGCACTGTCACGGTTTCTGGGGCCGTATGGTCATGTAGTCAATACCGTGCGGACAGCGGCAGCGGCACAGGAGGATACGTTCAAAGAGGGCGGTGATGGTGTATATGCCATTCTGAAACTGGAACTGATATTCAGCTTCGGGGTGCATGGTGGATATAAATTCAAAACCAATGACTATGGTAAGTTTAAGTCTGATGGCCGCAGTATCGGGCTTCAGGGGGAAATTGTCGGTGATGCGCATGTGGAAGGCGGCGTCCGGGTTTTCGGTGTGGGAGGCTTTTTTGAGGCGGGTGCGGAAATTAAATCGACGTTAACGATGGATTTTGACAAAGAGGAAGGGGATGACCTGACGGCGGTGGTGTACCACGAAGGGGTAAAAGCCAAGGTTTACGTGAAGGTAAGCCGAGGACAGAACTCAAGAAATAAAGGTAAAGATGATGTATTAAGTACAGTTGAAGCGGGTAAATTTGAGGAATGGATAATTTATGAGGCACTGGATAAAGATGATTCAGAGTGGCGGTTTTCTCTGGGTTAAATGTGGGTTGGTATTATCAGGGGCACTGCTCAGTACAGGGTCGCTTTATGCAGAGGAAACGATGAAAACAAATTACACAGTATCATTTAATGCCAGCGATGCCCTTTGTTTTGTGAAAATTAATGACATGCTGGTGATGGATAACGCCGGCATGTGGAAAGAGCAATTCTCTATGGGACAAACTGTCAGTTCATACTTGCAAAATGGGCAGAATACTTTGAGTATTGCGATGTTACACAAGTCAGTAAGTAATGATGATGATCTACCGAATAATATGTGGTGCTCAGCGAAAATTCAGGATGTCAGGAGTGATGAATATGTCGCTGCGGTCAAACTGATTGTCCGTGATGGTAAGATAACACCGGATACCACCTATTATTCCGGGCAGTACACATCCTTCGGTGACAGCCCAAGGTCAGGCCTGACGGAAAAGGGTTTTCGTGAAGTGTCACAGATATTTTACGCCGAGGATTTACCGAAATGGCCATGGACAACCGCAACACCGGTAACAGAACGCGATATTCCGGCCATAAAAGCATTTTATGAGTCACTTCAGAATGATTTTAAACGTCAGGATTTACCGGCGATTTACCAGAAAACCAGAGGGATGTGGGAATCCTTAGCAGCTGAGCAGGGCAGTACACCACAGCGGATGTGGGAATCGATGGATTACAAAGGGTATTTTGCCAGAGGCTATAAGGCTGCTCCTATTGACTGGGCGGGATTTAAATTAAACACATATATGGGTGGGCGAATTTTCCGGTTTGAAAAGGGGTATGGAAGAGTATCACCGTTATTAATCGAAATAGATGAAACCAGTGATGATGTTTTCATATCTACACCTTATTTATCTATCATTAACGGTAAAGTCACGGTGGTAAACTAACCTTCTCTCTGCTGACGCTCCGTCTGTGATGGCTGGGTGTTATTCTATCCCCCGCCATCATGTTGCGGGGGCGGCAGACGGTTCCGTAATTCAGGCAGGCAATCAGGTGAGATTCAGAAATACATTATTACTGTCATTATTCATCATGACAGGGGCTGTCATGGCACAGGCAAAAGAACGCAATATTGAAATACGGACTTCGATTGATTCCAAGTACCTTTTTTGTGAGGTCAAAACCAACGGGGTGCCGGGGTATGATAACCGGGCCAGTGCGATGGACGGGGAAGGGGCTGGCACCACCAGTACAAACTCCTATATCGCCATGAGCAACGGTGCAAATGAATTAACGGTGGAAGTGGGGGCACTGGACTGGTTTGCTGAAAATGCCGCCGGGATTGAGAATAAAAACACATTTAATCCCGCAGCCTATTGCAAAGCGGAGATGACACTGGTTGATTACGATAATGACCGTGTGGTGAACCTTGCCACACTGGATATCCGTATCAATGAACAGGGCCAGCCGGAGGCGTTCCGTAATAATATGCCGGACAAGACGGCTGTTTTTAAAGAAACCACCTCTCACCCGACCGAGCGGGTGACAAAAAACAGAGCCATCTCTGTTGCGATGGATAAGCGGGGATACCCGGATAATATGACCCTTTATCAGTTTACGCAGTCTTTTACGGTTTCCGGTTTGCCGGACTGGCAGTGGGTACATTCGGAGCCGTATACCGGCAGTCCGGAGCAGATTGCTCTGCTGAAGGAGGCCTACAGCGAACTGTGGCTGGCGTTAAAAAATAAAGACATTAAAAAGGTGAGAAAACTTCACACCCCGGCGGCAGAAGCATGGGCCGTCACCACGCAAAGCACAGCAGACAGAATTCTGGACTCTCAGGACTATAATACCATTTATGATGAAAACCATGCAGAAATGAAGACGATAGACTGGGACAACTTTTATATTATTCCGATGAATAACGGCAAAATGGTGCGGATGGTTTATAAGGAGTCGTTACGGTTTTCACCAGTGGGAGTGAGTTATATTAGCCAAAGAGGAAAGAAAGCTTCATACTTTTTTTCCCCGATATTCTCACTGGTAAACGGAAAGTATATTCCGGTTATCTGACCGGCGGCTGATATTTTCCGGTCACACACCGGGGCAATTTTGCTCTGGTGTGTTGATACAATACAGGGCGGCAGACGCTCCCGTAATTCAGGCAGGCAATCAGGTGAGATTCAGAAATACATTATTACTGTCATTATTCATCATGACAGGGGCTGTCATGGCACAGGCAAAAGAACGCAATATTGAAATCCGGACTTCGATTGATTCCAAATACCTCTTTTGTGAGGTCAAAACCAACGGGGTGCCGGGGTATGATAACCGGGCCAGTGCGCTGAGAGGGGAAGGAGCCGGTACCACCAGTACAAACTCCTATATCGCCATGAGCAACGGTGCAAATGAATTAACGGTGGAAGTGGGGGCGCTGGACTGGTTTGCAAAAAATGCCGCTGGGATTGAGAATAAAAACACGTTTAATCCGGCAGCCTATTGTAAAGCGGAGATGACACTGGTTGATTACGATAATGACCGGGTGGTGAACCTTGCCACACTGGATATCCGCATCAATGAACAGGGCCAGCCGGAGGCGTACCGTAATAATGTGCCGGATAAGACGGCTGTCTTTAAAGAAATAACCGCTCACCCGACCGAGTTGGTTACAAAAAATAAAGCAACTTCCGGAAATATAAACAGACGAGCTTATCCGGATAATATGACCCTTTATCATTTTACACAGTCTTTTACAGTTTCCGGTCTGCCGGACTGGCAGTGGGTGCATTCTGAGCCGTATACCGGCAGTCCGGAACAGATTGCTCTGCTGAAAGAGGCCTACAGCGAACTGTGGCTGGCGTTAAAAAATAAAGACATTAAAAAAGTCAGAAAACTTCACACCCCGGCGGCAGAAGCCTGGGCCGTCACCACGCAAAGTACAGCAGACAGAATTCTGGACTCTCAGCGCTACAATACCATATATGATGAAAAACATGTGGAAATGAAGACGATAGACTGGGACAATTTTTATATTATTCCGATGAATAACGGCAAAATGGTGCGGATGGTTTATAAGGAAACATTACGGTTTTCCCCGGTGGGGGTAAGTTATATTGATAAAGATGGTGATGACAGCTCATTCTTTTTTTCCCCGATATTTTCACTGGTAAACGGAAAGTATATTCCGGTTATCTGACCGGCGGCTGATATTTTCCGGTCACACGCCGGGGTAATTTTACTCCGGTGTGTTGGTATGGCCGTTGATGTAATTCTGATGTGGCAGAACAGCGTATGATCGTATTTTGATGATGTTTAGCATTATTTTTCAATGTTAAATAATGTTGTGGTTTTTCTTTTTTATTATTTGGTGAGTAAATGTTTGATTATTTTTTAGATGGCATTAGAAATTGTATTAATTTTTCCGGATTAGCAAACAGACCACAGTTTTGGTATTTTCAGCTTGCGTCAATTATTATCGGTATCGTCGTTGGAATATTTGAATTTTCAATTGGTACTGAGGTTATTTCTGATGTTTTATCGCTGCTTTTACTTTTGCCGGGATTGTCACTGGGTGTGCGCAGATTACGGGATGCTGATTTTTCACCGTGGTTGCTGTTAGTTATTTTCGTTCCTTTTATTGGCATTATTACATTAATCGTATTATGGTGCATGCCCTCTAAATTATCGCGTCCGGCGCAGATTTAGTTGTTGTGATTTATCATCAGATGCCCGCCGGTGATTTTATCGTGTATTTCTTCTGATGTTGAAAAACCGAAGGTTACGGCAGGGTGTTTGATGAATGTTTATGGGCAGGAGACCGCGTGTTAGTTTTTTTCTTCTCCGGAACGCCTGATACGGTTACCGATTGTAATCCGCCTGCCATGGCGCGGTTGGTAACAGAGCCATTAAAGAATGGATTATTAATAATGAATTACCGAAAGATAAATCTGACCGGAAGTTTACGCCGGGTTAAGCGGGAATTGGTATTGTCTGCCGGATTATTGCTGAGCGCTCAGCTTCACGCAGAGGAAGCAATGAAAACAAATTATACGGTGTCATTTTACGCCAATGATGCGTTCTGTCTGGTCAAAGTCAATGACATGCTGGTGACGGACAACGGCGGTATGTGGAAAGGGCAGTTTACCCTGGGGCAGACGGTCAGTTCGTACCTGCAGAACGGGCAGAATACCCTGAGTATCACAATGCTGCAGAAGCCGGTCGGTGGCGGTGAAAAACTGCCGGATGATATGTGGTGCTCAGCGAAGATACAGGATGCACGGCAGGACGGAACCGATGAATACGTGGCGGCGGTGAAGTTGATTGTCCGTGACGGCAGGATTACGCCGGATACCGGTTATTACACCGGGCAGTATACGTCCTTTGGTGACAGCCCGAGAGCGGACGGAAGTGAAAAAATGACCCGTGAGGTGTCACAGACGTTTCACGCGGCGGATTTACCGGAGTGGCCATGGGTTAATGCAAGGCCGGTGACTGAAGATGATATTCCTGCCGTTAAAGCATTTTATGAAGTGTTACACAAGGACATGAAACGTCAGGATTTACCGGCAATTTACCAGAAAACCAGAGGGATGTGGGAATCACTGGCCACTGAACAGGGCAGTACACCGGAAAAAATGTGGAACTCAATGAATTACAAAGGGTATTTTAAACGAGGTTACAAGGCCGTTCCCATTGACTGGTCGGGATTTGAATTCAACTCATATATGGGCGGACGGATTTTCCGCTTTGAGAAAGGGTATGGCAGAGTGCCACCGTTAAAGATAAAAAACCGCGAGGGTAAAGTTTCTATACTCACCCCGTACCTGTCAATTATCGACGGTAAAGTCACGGTGGTAAACTAACCTTCTCTCTGCTGACGCTCCGTCTGTGATGGCTGGGCGTTACCCGGGCCATTTTTCTGCTGATAACGTTGCCGTTTTAACGGCAAACCGGTCGGTTGTCCGGAGACTGACGTAAAATTTAAAGAATGGATTATTGATAATGAATTACCGAAAGATAAATCTGACCGGAAGTTTACGCCGGGTTCAGCGGGGGCTGATATTGTCCGCCGGATTATTGCTGGGCAGTCAGCTTTATGCAGAGGAAACAATGAAAACAAATTACATGGTGTCATTTAACACTAATGATGCGCTCTGTTTCGTCAAAATCAATGACATGTTGGTTATGAAGAATATCGGAGCAGTCACGGGAGGGTTTGCAATGGGACAAACTATTAGTTCGCACCTGCAAAACGGTAAAAATACCTTAAGTATTGCTATGTTACATGATTCCATTAAAGGCGATAAAATTGTTACTGATAACATGTGGTGCTCTGCCAAAATACAGGATGTGAGGCAGAACGGAACCGATGAATACGTGGCGGCGGTGAAGCTAATTGTCCGTGACGGTAAGATTATCCCTGACACTGGTTATTATAATGGAGAAGGTACTACTTTCGGAAATAGCCCGAGACTGGATGGAGCGGAGGAGGGTTTTCGTGAAGTATCACAAACCTTTCTGGTCGGGGATTTACCTATATGGCCATGGGTCAATGCAAGACCGGTGACCGAAGCAGATATCCCAGCCGTCAAAGCGTTTTATGAGGCGTTACACAATGACATGAAACGTCAGGATTTAACGGCAATTTACCAGAAAACCAGAGGGATGTGGGAATCGCTGGCCGCTGAGCAGGGCAGTACACCGGAAAAAATGTGGGAATCAATGAATTACAAAGGGTATTTTGAGCAGGGTTACAAAGCCGTTCCTATCGACTGGACGGGATTTGAATTCAGCTCATACATGGACGGACGGATTTTCCGCTTTGAGAAAGGGTATGGCAGAGTGCCGCCGTTAAAGATAAAAAACCGTGAGGGTAAAGTATTCATACTCACTCCGTACCTGTCAATTATCGACGGTAAAGTCACGGTGGTAAACTAACCTTCTTTCTGCTGACACTCCGGCTGTCATGGCACAGGCAAAAGAACGCAATATTGAAATCCGGACTTCGATTGATTCCAAATACCTCTTTTGTGAGGTCAAAACCAACGGGGTGCCGGGGTATGATAACCGTGCCAGTGCGATGAGAGGGGAAATAACAGCATCAGAATCGAGATAAATACAGAGAATCAAAATATATGACCGGATTTTCTGTTGATGAGTCAACGCTGACAATCAGACAATAAGTATTTAATAGAGGTGAGTTATGAAACTGCGTGTTATTCCAATGTTAGTGTCTTCAGTATTACTGGTTTCAGTCCCGGTTCAGGCTGGCGAATTTTCGTCACATCATCCTTATCTGGCCGGTTCATCGTTCTACAGTGCACCGAGCCTGCTGAGTTCTGCCGTTATCAGCGGAATTATACTATTACCGGTGCTTATCCCGGCACAGTTAGTGGTGATTTCTGTTCAGCACAGCGAAAAAGATAAAACCACGACTATTACCGGAACAACACAAAATAATGAAAAGGCAGCCCTGCTCGTTGCGACTGAAAAATTAGAAAATAACGCCATAAATCCCGGGGATGTTATGACTCTGGAACCCGCTGAAACAGGAACCGGGGCCTATCTGAAAAAAGACGGCACTATTATTTCGCATATGGTGAGTCCGGCTGATGAACAGCTGTTATATCCCGGGAAACGGATGGAATAAGAAGAGAAATATATTGAAAGAGAAGAGGTTGCTTAAGCGTGTGTTGATTAAAGCTGCCGTTTTTAAATTAAAAAAAAGCCCATGAAACATGGGCAAAAGAGGTAAAAATAATTCAGCAGCACGTCGTGAAGTAACGTAATCATTCTGTTTTTATTTCAATATATGAAGATTAAAATGCTTCCCAGGCATCCTCGGTATTATCTGTC
>NZ_JAODZS010000063.1:0-8672 GCF_029835375.1 Morganella sp. GD04133
CGCATCATTGATAGCGCATGGAATAGTGCTTTGCATTTACCAGATGAAAAAAAGCTTGTTCACTACTGTTTCTTTCAATATGAAAACTTAAGCATCTATGACGATAATCTTGAAGAAAAAAAGAAAATAATGCTGGATTACTATTTTTATTTAACTAAGGAATATACCAAGACTTATGATGTAAAAGAACGATCAATTGGATACAGTAAATAAATCTGTAATAAATAACTCTGAGTGGAATGTCATGAGGGGAGCGGTAATGAAAATTATTACTCCTTATTTTTATTAATATAAGGAATTATTCTCATGACTGAATATACACTGCTTGAAGACAAGTTTATTGACATGAAATTTATTGTACAGCTGACAGGGTTATCGGATAAGTGGTTTTATAAGCTGATACAGGACGGTCAGTTTCCTAAGCCTATCAAACTGGGACGCAGCTCAAGATGGCTGAAAAGTGAAGTAGATACCTGGCTGAAGGCCCGCATTGCGGAGTCCCGTGAATAACGTTGGTTTTTCATCTCCTTGACTGATTCTGACATCTGCTCCTCCCCCTCCTTCTCATTGACTTGATTACAGTTTTCTTGAATAAACCCCCGGAGATTACTGGTTGTTCGCTAACCGGAAAATAATGCCTGAACGCTGTCTTTTGTTTTTCCTCACGGTATAATTACCGGATTGATGTAATACTTTAAAAAAAGATAGCGGGCTCCGGTACGGTCTGAATTTACAGGGCCAAATCCACATAGCTGAGTCTGCTCAGTATTTCGGGGTTAGCAGAACGATATTGAATACATCGTTGAGACGTGATGGTTTTAACGTTTAATGAATAGAGACTAAGGACGATACGATGTCAGAAGAACAAAAACGCATATTGCAACAACAGCTCTGGGCAATATGTAATCTTCTCAGGGGACGTATATCGGGTGATGATTACCGGGATTACATACTCGGCTTCATCTTCTACAAATTCTTATCAGAACGTCTTTACAGCATTGCTCAGGAAGCCTTATCTGAAGATGGGTTGGATTATGCCTTGCTGGATGAAGACAATGAAGAACACGCTGAGATCATTGAGGCGATTCGTGAAGAAGCGATTGATACGCTAGGCTATCACCTGATGCCAGGTCAGTTGTTTATGAGTATTGCTGCCCGTATTCAGGACGATGCCAATGCCTTCATTCTGTCTGATTTGCAAACTGTGTTGAGTGACATTGAGAACAGTACACGTGGTCACGAATCCGAGGCTGACTTTATTCATCTGTTTGAAGACCTGGACCTGAATTCCACTAAACTCGGTAAGACTGTTGAAGACCGCAACAAGATCATTAAAGAGATACTGGTTCGTCTGGATGCTATCGACTTCATGATTGACGATGTAGAGGCTGATGTCCTCGGTGATAGTTATGAGTATCTGATCAGTAACTTCGCTTCTGATGCAGGCAAGAAGGCGGGGGAATTTTACACGCCTCAGCGGGTCTCTGAGATTCTGGCTCGTGCCGTATCACTGGGTAAGGATGAACTGAAGTCCGTCTATGACCCAACCTGTGGTTCGGGTTCCCTGTTGCTTCGCGTGGCTAAACAGGTGAAGAAGGTAGGTCGTTTCTATGGTCAGGAGTACAACCGTACCACCTTCAACCTGGCTCGCATGAACATGATTTTGCACGGTGTCCATTACAAGGATTTTGACATCAGGCAGGACGATACCCTGGAGCGTCCTCAGCACCTGGAATACCGCTTTGAAGCCATCGTCGCTAATCCCCCCTTTAGTTTAGATTGGTCAGCCAATCCTTTGTTTTTAAGTGATGATCGCTTCTCGGCTTATGGCAAGCTGGCACCGAAAACCAAGGCTGATATGGCCTTTATTCAGCACATGTTATTCCAGTTAGATGACAATGGAACGGCTGCGGTCGTTGTACCGCATGGGGTGTTGTTCCGTGGCTCCAGTGAAGGGCATATTCGTCAGCACATTATCAAAGAGATGAACGCATTGGATGCGGTCATTGGCCTACCGTCTAACCTGTTTTTTGGTACCGGTATTCCGGCGGCAATCCTGGTGTTCAGGAAGTATCGTGAAGACGGTGAGCATGTGTTGTTTATTGATGCCAGCCGTGACTTCGCACCAGGGAAAAACCAGAACACCTTACGTAACCAGGATGTTGAGAAAATCATTGATACGCTAGAGCAGCGCACCGTCATTGATAAGTATAGCTACCTCGCCACCCTCGATGAAATCAAGGAAAACGATTACAACCTCAATATTCCGCGCTACGTCGATACCTTTGAAGAGGAAGAAGAGATCGACCTGATGGCTGTTCAGTCAGAACGGACTGCCATTGAAGCCGAAATTGTACAACTGAATGAGCAGATGAAGGGTTATCTGAAGGAGTTGGGTTATGTTGCCTGAGGGGTGGGAATCAAAAAAATTGGGCAGCATATCATCACTGGTGACTAGCGGATCACGCGATTGGGCACAGTTCTACTCTGATACTGGTAGTAAATTTATTAGAATGACTAATCTCAGACGGGATAGTATTTACCTTAAAATGGATGATTTGAAATTCGTTGATGTGAATTCGGACTCAGCTGACGGGAAAAGAACTTCACTACAAACAGGTGATATTCTAATCTCTATCACAGCAGAGCTAGGTAAAATAGGTTGGATCCACTTCGGTTTAGGTCAAGCTTTTATCAATCAACATACAGCGCTTGTCAGAGTAAAGCCAAAAGATGCCGAATCCAAATTTATTGCGTATTTGCTATGTTCAGGAGCCTATCACCGGCGAATAAACTCGTTGAATGATGCAGGAGCAAAGGCAGGGCTTAACCTTGCTACAATTAGGACACTAGACATAACCCTCCCACCTCAGCATGAACAAAAAAAGATCGCCCAGATTCTGAGCACATGGGACAACGCGATTTTAGCCACCGAGCGACTGCTTGAGAACAGTCAACAGCGCAAAAAAGCCTTGATGCAGCAACTCTTGACCGGCAAAAAACGGTTGCCTGGGTTTGAGGGAGAGTGGTCTAAAGTCGAGTTAGGCGATCTTGGATATACTTATGGTGGCTTAACGGGCAAGACTAAAGAAGATTTTGGTTCAGGTGAGCCATACATAACATATATGAGTGTTTTTGCCGATGGTGCCATAATTCCTGATAAATTTGATTATGTAAAACTTAAAGAAGGTGAAAAGCAACACAGCGTTGAATACGGAGACATATTATTCACTACTTCATCTGAAACGCCTGAAGAAGTGGGTATGGCATCAGTAATGTTAGAACGACTACCTTTAAACGTTTATTTAAACTCATTCTGCTTTGGATTCAGGCTAAGTAGCTTAGATGTTTTGATTCCAGAGTACGCAAAATACTACATGAGAAGTGAAAGTATACGTAGAGCTATAGCCAATCTCGCACAAGGTGCGACTAGATACAACTTATCAAAAAAACAACTTTTGAAAATATCACTTCATCTACCAAGCATAAGTGAACAACAAACTATCGCCAACATCCTCACCACCGCCGACCAGGAAATCGACGCCCTGCAAAAGCGTCTTGATCATCTCAGGCTGGAAAAAAAATCCCTGATGCAACAGCTGCTGACTGGTAAGCGTCGGGTTCTGGTTGATACTGCGGCATAACGAATAATACGATGAACTATGGCTCACCTCTGAGGTTAATCAGGGTTGAGCCTGAAACAGAATGATGACAAGGATCCCGAACAGATGAGTACCCAAAGCGAATTAGACATGGAAAAGAAACTCATTGAGCAGCTGGAACGCATGGGCTATGAGCGGGTGGAAAAGTGCAACGAAGCCGATCTGGTGAAGAACCTTAAGGTTCAGCTGGAAAAGCATAACGGCATCCAGCTGACCGGTGATGAATTTGAGCAAATCAAGGACAAGCTGAAAAAGGGTGATGTCTTCGATAAAGCGAGGATGCTGCGAGGTCGCATTGATGTCATCGGTGCCGATGGTACTCCTAAGTACATCGAGCTCTTTTCAGTGAAACACTGGTGCCAGAACCGCTTCCAGGTTGCCCGTCAGGTGACAAACCGATCAGCTGTTGATCACAGCCGTTACGATGTGACGATTCTGATGAATGGCTTACCTTTGGTGCAGATTGAATTAAAGGCCAGAGGTTCGGAAATCCGGTCGGCCTTCGATCAGATTGACCGTTATCGCAGTAAATCCTATAGCACAAACAGTGGGTTATTTGGCTTCATCCAGTTGTTCATTATCAGCAATGGAGTGAACACCCGTTACTTCTCGAATAACCAAAAGCTGAACTACCAATTCACTTTTGAGTGGTCCGATCAGGCCAATGAACGGATCAACCGTCTGGATGCGTTTGCGGAGTCCTTCATGGAACGCTGCCACCTTTCCAAAATGATCGCTCGCTACATCGTCCTGCATGAAACCTCGCGCAATCTGATGGTACTCAGACCCTATCAGTATTATGCGGTGGAAAAAATTCTGGAGCGCGTAGGTTACGGTCGTGGGGATGGGTATATCTGGCACACCACGGGCTCAGGAAAAACCTTAACCTCCTTCAAAGCCAGTCAGATTCTCAGCCAGGATAAGAATGTCGATAAAGTGCTGTTTGTCGTCGATCGTCGTGACCTAGATTACCAAACCGCACTGGAGTTTAACGCCTTCAGTGCGAACAGCGTGGACACCACTGAGAACACCAAAAAGCTGGTTGAACAGTTAAATGATGATGCCTGTAGGCTGATTGTCACCACCATTCAGAAGCTCAATGCGGCCATCTCTAAAGCGAAATTCAAAGACCAGTGTAAGGACGTGGCCGGTAAGAAAGTGGTTTTCATCTTCGATGAGTGTCACCGCAGCCAGTTTGGAGAAACCCATCACCGGATCTGTGACTTCTTCAGTCACCGACAAATGTTCGGGTTTACCGGAACACCGATCTTTGATGCCAATACCGTCAAAACCAAATATGGCAATAAAACCACCCGGGATCTGTTTGGTGAGGCATTGCACAAATATGTGATCACCGATGCGATTAAAGACCGCAACGTACTGCGTTTCTCGGTTGAATACCGCGACATGGTGAAGCCCGGAGATGTAGTGGAAATGAACGATGGTAGCCATGCCCCAGCCAGTGTACTGAGTGAAGAGCAGTTAAACCATAAGTCCTTCATCAATGCCCCTCAGCGTGTCGATAAGGTGGTCAGCGATATTCTGGCACTGCATCCATCCAAGACCTTCCGGCGTGAATACACGGCGATGATGTGTGTCAGCAGCGTGGATCTGCTGCGTGTATACTACGAATCCTTTAGAAAGCAGCAAGCGGATCTACCCGAAGAAGAACGACTGAAAGTCGCTACTATCTTTAGCAGCGGACCGGATGACGCTGATGAGTTTACCGGACTGGAAGACACCGGCGTACCGGTGATGACCACACGCAGCGTCGATGCCGGTCGCATGGATTTTCTCAAAGCCTGTGTGTCGGATTATAACGGCCTCTACTCCACGTCCTATGATGCGTCCGACAGTAAGTCTTTCTATGAGTATTACCAGGACCTTTCAAGGCGTGTGAAGCGAAAAGAGGTCGATATCCTGCTGGTGGTGAATATGTTCCTCACCGGTTTTGATAGTCCCCCCCTGAACACCTTGTACGTGGATAAGAACCTCAGACACCACGGGTTGATCCAGGCTTTTTCACGGACTAACCGTGTCTTTGATGCCAGGAAATCACACGGCAATATCGTTTGTTATCGTCGTCTGAAAGATGCCACCGATGAGGCCCTGTCGATCTTTGCGAACCGTGATGCCAAGGCTGGTGGTGTCGATGAGGTGATCAGCACTGTGATCATGAAACCTTATCCTGATCTGGTGGACTCCTTCAGAGATGGAGTGGCACAGCTCAAAGCCATCGCGGAAACACCGGATGCGGTGGATGAGCTTTACAAAGAAGAAGACCAGCTAAAATTCTTAGCTAAATTCCGTGATGTCCTGAGATTGCAAAATACCCTGAAGACTTTCAGTGAGTTCCATGAAGACCTTGAGAGTGAAGTACTGGATATCGATGAGCAAACATTACTGGATTACCAGAGTAAATACCTTGATAAGCGTGAAGATTTAGAAGCCGCTCAGCGTGAACGCAGGAAGAAGAAACCTGATGTCGGTACCGGTGATGAAAAGGGGTCAGATGAACCTAATCCAGAGCAGTTCAACTTTGATTTTGACTTTGAGATCGATCTGATCAAACGTGATGAGGTTAACGTGACCTACATCATTCAGTTGATTGAGAAGCTGAAGAAAGGTGACGCTAATCAGAAAACTTATGACCTCACCCGTGACATGATCCTGAACGTCTTACAGACCGACCCTGAACTACGTCATAAAAAGCAACTGTTCAGGGACTTCATCGATACCAAGCTACCCGGGCTGAAGCCAAAATCAGAAGATCAGGTCGAAGGTTTTGTCAAAAAACAGTTCAATCTGTTCGTGGTTGAGAAACGAAAAGAAGCCATGGCTTTGGTCTGTGAAGAACTCAATGCAGATTTAGCGGGTTTTAAGACCCTGTATGAAGAGTACATCTACCGTAACAGGCTACCCGATATTAAAGAACTGCTCGCTGTTTTATCTGTCAGGCCAAAGGTCACAGCCCGCAAAGCCGTAGCTGAGCTGGTGAGAGAGAAAATGGAAGAGTTGGCGGCTGTTTATGAAAGCTCAGAGATTTAACTGCTATTGAGAAATTCAAAGGTATCGGCCGGAAGATATAGCCAGTTGCCGGAACGGCTGAAACGGGATAGCGTCAGGGCCCGTATGCGTAATCTTGTACGCCGTTTATTACGGCGCTGGAAATATCCGCCGGATGCTGCGGAAGACGCGATTACATTAGTCCTGAGTCAGGCTGAAGCCCTGGCTGATGGTTGGTGACAGTGATTGTACATACGAATTCAGTTTTGTGTGCAGGAGCATGGTGATACCGGCAGCATGACCGGTTTGGATTGCTGTCGTTTGTCCCGCCGGTTTCTTCATTTCTGATGACAGGAATATACTGCGTATAAATATACCGGTTTTTCGGGAATAGTCCTGCTGATAATTTACTGTTTAGCTTCATGTTTTTTTTCTTAACGACTGTCAGAGAATATCAGTCAGTTGAATATGCTGATTTCATCTGCTTGTGATTAACCATTCAGAGAGGAAATTAAGGGTGTTTTATAATTTTCGTTTGGATATAAATTTTTATTGTTATTATTCATTGCTTTATATTACTTTTGTACTTTGTTACATATTTTATTCTGTGATCTGAAAAAAAATGCCTTTTTTCTTATTATTTACAGCATGTTAGGTAACTATGTTAAAAAACATAGTTGTTTGTTTTTTTTGTGATCTGAATCATTCCGCCACACTACTCTCAATTTACCTCTCCTGGAAGTCAAATATCCTGTTTTTGCAACGATTTTAACTTAAGTGACGGATCCTGTGAGATACAAACGCCCCCCGGCTGTTTACAGACCGGTACGTGAAATTTATTATCTCGCCACTCAACACCATGCGCACTGGCTGATGACTACACATTGTCGGATAACTCATTGTTATCATTTTATATTATAAGGAATTTACTATGCCAACTCCGTGCTATATCGCCATCGAAGGCAAAACTCAGGGCAACATCACAGCCGGTGCTTTTACGGCTGAGTCTGTCGGTAACATCTATGTGCAGGGTCACGAAGATGAGATGCTGGTACAACAGTTTGACCATATCGTCACCGTCCCGACAGATCCGCAGTCCGGTCAGCCGTCCGGTCAGCGTGCGCACCGTCCGTTCAAATTCACCGTGGCAATGAACAAAGCCGTTCCGCTGCTGTACAACGCCCTGGCGGCCGGTGAAATGCTGCCTAAGGTACAACTGAAATGGTACCGCACGTCTGTTGAAGGTAAGCAGGAGCACTTCTTCACCACCGCGCTGGAAGATGCCACTATCGTCAATATCGACTGCAAAATGCCGCACTGTCAGGATCCGTCCAAATCGGATTACACACAGCTGATTGAAGTCTCTCTGTCCTACCGCAAAATCAGCTGGGATCACACCGTTGCAGGCACCTCCGGTGCTGACGACTGGCGTACACCAATCGAAGCGTAATCAATACAGTCCGTCCGGTTCCCGGACGGATTTCTGTTATTTCCTGCGGACACCGGGATAACTGCTGTCCGTGACTGTTACTGTACGGAGTTGTTGTGGTTCCTTCTCTTTCTGACCTGCTGCCGGGCAATTCCGGACTGGTCTTTACCTGTACAATCGGGCGGCTGCCGGAAAACACCTTCCGGGTGACGGCGTTCACCCTGGATGAAACGCTTTCTGCCTTATTTTCCTTATCCGTTTCTGCCGTCAGTCTGCTGCCGTCAGTCGATTTTCAGGCCTGTCTCGGTTCTGCCGCCTCACTGACAGTCACCCGCAACGGCGTTAAGGTCCGTACCGTGCAGGGACTGCTGGCTTCCGCCGAACAGGGTAATACCGACGGCAACAAAACCTGGTATCAGTTTGTTATCCGCCCGGAAATGTGGATCATGACGCTCAACCAGGACAGCCGCATTTTCCGCCAGCAATCCGTACCGGAAGTCCTCGCCACCCTGCTGAATGAGGCGCATGTTAAAAATGACCTGAAATTTTATGACGGCGCACTGCACGGTAAGCGG
>NZ_JAODZS010000064.1:0-8446 GCF_029835375.1 Morganella sp. GD04133
GGTATCATTTACTACTCTTGCTCTGGGGGTAATCCCCCATTTTCCACAGAGGTTTTCAGTAGAATGATGTTAACTGAGCCCGCTTCTGCATCGGTGTAATACCGCCCAGACCCATATGTGGCCGCTCATGATTATAATGCCATAACCAGTTTGTCGCGACTTCCTGTACTTCTCTGATGTGACTGAAAATAATCTGGTTCAGCCAGTCATAACGCATTGTCCGGTTAAATAGTTCAATATACGCGTTCTGCTGTGGTTTTCCCAGCTGGATATATAACAGGGTTATCTTCTGTTGCATTGCCCATTCCTGAAGCTGATGGCTCAGGTATTCCGGTCCGTTATCACAGCGAATACATGCCGGTTTTCCCCGCCATTCCATAATTTGCTCCAGCGAACGGATAACCCGTGCTGCCGGTAATGAAAAATCCACATCAATGGCCAGTGCTTCACGATTAAAATCATCAATGACATTAAATGTCCGGAATGTTCTGCCGTCGCTCAGCTGGTCATGCATAAAATCCATTGACAAGGTTTCATTTATATTTTCAGGAACGGTCAGCGGCGCAGGCAGCAGCCGGATAATCCGGGTTTTCGGTTTAATCCGCAATAAATCCGGTACACGCGTTTGTGATCCCACCGGTCCGCCGAACCGTGAGCGCCATTTATAAAAGCTTGCGCTGCTCATACCGTGTTCGCGGCATAATTCGGGAACCGGTGTTCCTGCCTCAGCCTGCTTCAGAATCGCGATAATCTGACTGTCAGTAAAACGTGATTTTTTCATGTGAATCCCCTGATTCATATTACGAGAAAATTCGACTTATGAACGCTCTGGTTTTTCAGGGGATTACCCATGGACAAACTTCATTACGTTATTTTAGAATTTGTTCCATTCGCCGTTGACCGTCCTAAACGCTGCAATACGTTCGCTGGGTATAGATCCTAAAAATGTAAATTCTTGACTAACAGATTGTTCTGGTTGTACAATTATACGGAAATTAGAACTTTCGAGGGTTTCTCCATCCATCATAAATTTTGGAAACAGTCTTCCTTTTCTCAGTGTCTTAGCACCTTCTCCAAAAGTACCTGGGCCAAAATCTTGATATACTAAACCGCGAATATTTATTTTATATATATAGTTATTTCCCATTGCATATCCACCACAGTCTTCTGTTACAGCTGTTGATACAAAATCACTATTTGGAGATGATATATGTTTTCTGGCAAGGTCCTGCGGTTCTTTTGCTAATTTTTCTTTATATTTTGATAATATCTCGTTATTATTTAGCTTACTTCTAGGATGGAAACCTCCTTCTGCTTTAATTACAGAGGGGGGGCGTGAATCTGCCCGATATACCGTTGTTAGACCACCATTACCACTGAGTCCTTGTTCACGAATGTTATATAAATGTCTTCTTAAATCAATAAAAGCATTTTTATCGACCCAGTTCATCGCCAGTTTACCGGCAATAGCTACGGCTCCTATCATTGCAGGGATACCAAAAGCCAGGGATGTCCATCCCAGAACAGACGATGCCTGCGGATTGCTTTTTTCTGTGGCACCGCTGGCGATTGCCGTCACATCAGAAACGAGGGCTAATCCCCCTATCACCAGGGATGTCACTGACACCGAGCCGACCGCCGCACTAACAGAGCCCAATGCTGATATAGATGCTGCCATCGTTGTGAGCAGCGGTGCCCCGGCGGTAAACACAGCAAGAATACCGGCAATCCCCAGGCCGATGCCCGCACCGACACTCATATGCCCTGACGGGTCGGTAAAATTAACCGGGTCTCCGGCACAATACGCATACGGGTTAATCCCCCCCTCACCAAACGGACTCAGGCTGTCCGGACAGTTAAAGCGCATCAGCACCGGATTATAGGCCCGGTAGCCGTTCCCCAGGTGGTAACTGCCGCTCACCGGGTCACACCGCTCACCGTTAAATCCCGGCAGTAAATCAACCGGATTTCCGCTGCCATACGGTGACCAGTTATGCCGTGTTGCCCCGTCAGTTTTATTCTCTGACCATATCAGGCTGCTGTTGTGGTCGGTCCCCGTCAGCGTCAGATCCCCCCCCTGACTCATACCGAGACAGTGACCGCCCCGTTTAATCAGCCGCGTCTCCTGCCGGCCTGCCGCCAGAACCTCATTGACCAGGGTGTTCCCGCGGTAATACAGCTCCCGCACATCCCCGCCGCTGACCTGCTGGCTCACCAGCCGGTTGAGGGCATCATACTGATAACTGCCGCCGGTAATATTTTTTCCGCTGACTCCCGTCAGACGGCCTGCCACGTCGTAAACCAGACTTCTCTTTGCCTCATCCGTAGTCATCCGGCCGTTGTCATCATATTCCAGTTCAATCCGCGGCGGATAGGCCGCATGAGTATGTGTCACTTCTGACAGCTGTGCGGGGTCGGCGGTATTCAGGTAGTGATACACAGCAGTATCTGTACTGCCGTCAGCCAGCGTGGTGGTAACCTCGGTCAGATTATTTATCGCATCATACTGATACTGCTGACCTGACAGCACGTTACCGTAAGCATCCGGCGGCGGGGTGCTTCCGCTCACCCGGTAACCGATCAGCCGGTAACGGCAGTCATATTCATAGTACTCATCTTTCAGCACCGTGTCGTTCTGCTGGGTGACCCGGCGGCTCAGCAGTCCGTTTTTCATCCGGTGCATCTCTGTGGTCAGCGTGACGCCTCTGCTGTCTGTGAGTGTCCGGCGGATTTCACGGCTGAAATCGTCATATTCAAACGCCGTGGTCAGTTGTGCGCCGCCGGCTTTGTCTGTCACAGTCTGAACAGACAGACGCTTCAGGGCATCATAGTTCAGCACAACGTCAAGCGCACTGTCCTGTATTCCGGTAATCTGTCCGTATTCATCACGGGTATAACATGTCTGTGCCCCGGTAATATCCGTATAGCTGAGCGGAGCGCCGCTCAGCGTACTGGTATACTCAGCCTGCCGCTGATTGTCCGCGCGGGTAAATTGCTCCCGGATCAGTTTGCCTGACTGTGACCAGACACAGCCGTATCCGGTATCGGCCTCGTCGGCATGTAACAGCTCACCGGTCAGGTTATCGTAACTATACGTCTGGTCTATTCCCTCACCGCTCACACGGCAGGGAACATTACCCAGTTCAGGAATATAATAATATTTCAGTGATTCTCCCGACGGAAACGTGATTTCAGCCGGCACCGGAGAGGCATCTTCATAGCGGTACCCTGTCGTTCGGCCGCCGCTTGTTTCACGGGTTAACCGGCCCAGGCTGTCATATTCACGCTGCCCCATGGTCAGCGTTTTTCCGTCAGTTCCCGGGCCGCATACCTTAATCGCGCTGACCTGCCCGTCATCTGAAGCAGGGGCATATTCGCGGGTAACCACCGTACCGTCAGCCAGTGTCCTGGAAATTTCCCGGTCAAACAGGTCATAACAATAGGCGGTGATATTACCGTCTGTGTCTTTCTCTTCCCGCAGACGGTTCAGTCCGTCATAGACATAACTCTGCTGCCCCTGCTCAGCCCCGGAGACATCCGTCATCGTTTCCTGCACCGGCAACCCGGTGATGTTATCCAGCCGGGTGCTGACAGTGCCGCTTTTTACCAAAGCCGTTCCTTCCCCGCCCTGTGCATATGTGCGGGAAACTCGCCGGACAGGATCTGACTGTGTCAGTTCGCGGAGACTGTCTGAAAAGGCGGTTTCTGACGGGTTCCCCCAGTTGTCATAATCCACTGTACCGCTGACCTTAAAACATCTGCCGGCATCCGTCCCGGCCGTAATCCGGTCCTGCTCCGTGCCGCTCTGTTCCTGACCGAAAGCATCATACTGTACGGAGGTAACATCAAACCATTCGTGTGTATGGTCAGTATCCAACACCTGCCTGCGTATCTGACGACCGGCACCGTCGAAATAACGTTTTGCCTGATTACCGGCACTGTCCCGCATGGTTGTGACCGGACCCTCAGCTGTGATTTCATATATCCATGCGGTGGCGTTTTCATAGTCAGCAGAACCGGCATTCTGTATCTGCGTCAGTATCCGCCCCAGCGTGTCATAGGTGTAACGGGTTTCGACACCCTGCGGTGAAACCTCAGAATGCAAAAGCCCGTTATACACAGACCGGCACTGTGTGACGGACGACTGTAACCCGTCATAACCGGTAAAAATAACCGTTTGTGTCATCAGGCCGTTGTTGCTGACCCGTGTGTCAAAATCCTGCCTGCTGATAAAAAACTGCCCTTTTGCATCCGGGTTGTACAGGGTATCGGTGAACGATGTGACGCGGCCATACTCTGTGCTTCCGGTGTCTTCCTCATATTCCGTGGTGCGCACAGATAACGGCGTATCACCGCTGAAGACGGATTTGGTATCCTGTACCACACAGTCTGCCCGGTTGCCTAACAGGCGGTAGGTGTATATTGTGATTTGCGCCGGTGTGTCATCATAATCACTGACCCGCGGTGTTACCGTCACGGATTTCAGGAACCGGACAAACCCGTTCGGCTCGGCCGGACAGTCGCCCCCGCCTTCTGCCGGATAAAATTCATAAGTGGTCAGTGTGCCGTCAGGGGCTTTCATACTGACCGGATTACCGTACTCATCAAATGCGGTTTCCGTAATTTCCTTACGGGTCCGCTCTGCGGCAGGCAGCGTGGTATCAGTCAGGGTAACCGTTTTCTTTTCGGGCATCTGAAACTGAGCCGGCTGCCCGTCAATAAAGACATTAGGCCTGGCATAATAGATGGTTTCCTCACGGATAATACTGCTGCTTTTCCGGGTTTCCTCCGCGATTTGCAGGTGATAGTTATTGTATTCCCGCTTTGTGGTGACGGTGACGCCGCCACTGGTGATACTTTCCTCTGAACCGTAGGTATAATCCGTTAATGTGGTATAGATATAATCACTGTCAGCAGACCAGTTACCAAAATTGCCGTTGAAACCGAGGAAGTTTTGCGTGGTGTACGTGAAATGCCGGATTGTTTTCGGCTGTCCGGCTCCCGGATTACGGGTATGCGTGAGCACTACAGGTAAACGGGCAGTGACACCGGATGAGGCGGGATACCTGAGCCCCTCCCGGCTGTTGTAAACCACGTCGTCTGTCATGCCGGCCGGATATTTCACGCCGGTCAGCAACAGATTGCTCATTCCGGATATGGCATCATAACTGAAATGACAATTCAGAACATTACCGTCCTGCATTTTGTGAAAAATACGGGTCAGATACTTATCATTCAGCAGTTGAAACTGTATGCGGTTTTCATCTCCGGTACCCGGCCACAGTGTCATCACTGACGATTCAGTCTGGTAATCTACCCGGCACAATATAACTGACTCATCCCAGACTTCAGATAACCGCGATACCTGTCCGTTCCAGTCCCAGGTCAGATACAGCTGTCGTCCGGCGGGCGATATGACAGTCGTGGTGACGAATGTCTCATCATCTCTGGCTTTTGTCAGCCGTTCGGTTTTACCGTCTTTCCAGAAAATGGTGTACCCTTCCCCGTCTCCCTGACCACTGGTAAACACAAAGCGGAAACTGCTGAGCTTCTGGTTGCGTACCTTGTCGGTACCGGGGATGACCCGGTATTTTTCACCGTTACTCAGCTCCAGTAAATTAGTTCTGTTATTAAACTGTGTCAGACTCAGGGCAAAACCGGTGCCAAAACCACTGTTAATGTTGTTCAGTGATGAATAACTCAGAGACAGAGGGAGTTCAGGGCCCAGCTGATGATTGCCGACTAACGATACCACGGGCAGATTAACCATAAACTGACCGGTGCGCGGGTCAACATCGGTACTCATGGCACTGATAAAGTTGGATGTCTGTGACGTAAAACTCTCATTCATAATAAATACTCCTGATATAATCAGATGTGACATAAATATTAGGTATTAAAATAACCATAAACTAAGGCTATCTGTATTTCTTTAATGACAATGTCCGGATATATTTTTTATAATATGCAGCCCTCCCTGACGGAGGGCTTATAATATAAAATCCGGGTTATCGTTCTGATAAATAAAAATATGGCTGATAAAAAATTATGGGCATAATAATTTACTTAATAATTAAATTATTATGTCTCCAGACTGAGCTGGTGCGTTTTTCCCATTTTTCGCTGTAAGCTTCCCGGCAACTTAGTCCCGGCGGCAAATGATGCAGCATCTGACCATTACCAATATAGACTGCCGAGTGCTGCAGTCTGGTTGACGGCAGATTAAAGACCAGAATGTCACCGGCCTGAAGAGAAGTATCCTCAATTTTGACGAAGCCTTCCTCCGGAGCCTGTACTTCAAAGATATTCTTCCCTGAACTGAGGGAATAGACCTCACGCGGATAGTCATTGAGTGCAATGCCTTTCTCCCTGAGGAAATAATCCCTGATCAGAGAGTAGCAGTCGTATTGGCCATAGATGTAGGGGCGGTTTTCATAGTCCAGTTCAGTCTGCGGAAAAATAGTCAGGCTTTGCCTGCTGGGCCATAAAACAAGCAGGTATGGCAGACCATCACGGTCACTCATTGCCTGATAATCAGAAATATCGTGGCTCCGGGCATCAGGCACGCTGCAAATGACATGGGTGATTTCATGTGAATGCCTGAGTGTCCGCAGGAAATCAGCATCAATTATTGCCCCCTGTTCAGGTGCCGGAGAAGCATTAACACAGGGTTTGAATCCTGAATTATTGTCATCCTGAGACAGTACACCACAAATCATATCAGGGGCAGCGTCTGTAATATGCTGAATAATATCCTCAGGGACACCATAGTTGCTGACATGTCGTACTGTAGATTCGGAGACATCCTGTGAATTATTACGAAAACCAATGTGTTCAATCTCTTTTTTCTTATTGAATCTAAGCACAGGAGAGGTTCGGTTGCCAAAATTATCGATAATGTCAACGTAGGTTTCCCCGAAAAAGGCCCAGGACGTCATGACAGAACACTGACCATCAATCAGGGGAAAACATACGCCGGGTTTCTTATTTATCGTGTGTTTACAGGGGAACTCGTATTTACCAAAGGTGACGGTGAGTATCTTGGACAAATGGCTCTTTCCATAATCCCCGGCACAATCAAACGCCTGCCAAATCCAATACCAGCTATAGTCGCTTCCGAATATAGAGCCGGACTGTTTGCTGGCTGTCACCGTGGAAATTTTATGAGACGGTTTCTGAATATCCAGATAATAGTTTGTCCCGGTAAGATTAAATAATGTCACTTGACCATGATCTACGTAGTGTAAACTGGATGAATCCGTGTTCATAGAGAAGTCGTTGAGCGTATACTTGTATGGTTCGATAGCTCTTATTTGGATATAACTAGGCATCTTGAAAGATGAACCGGTTGAACCGTTCATAGTATTAGTACCACTGGAAGTAGTTTTGAACTCACCAACCGTTTGAATAGAGATACCTGCAGCTATTTTCTTGTTAATATTCCCTTTTGTACAGTACACGTATAATGTAAGATAGTTATAGCCATCCCCCGGAAATAAATCAGGATCTGCGTCTGTCCTGGACAAAGAATTTTCCAGATCATCTAAATAGTTATTTTTATTGAAGCTGACACGCCAGTCAGATGTTACTCCAGACTCAAAATCGAACGGTATTTTTTCCCCAGTTTGGTAATCGCACAAGAAAATACTGTTTTTCATCTCACTATCCGTCATCTCTACTGGAGCCGAGGGATTCTCGGGCGTACCTTTATCCATTATCTTTACCTTGACGATAACCGCGGTCATATTAAGGCCGTTTCCGTAAATAGTAGCAGACTCTTTTTCCGTATCCTTACGCTGAATATCAAAACCAGCCAAATAGTCGAATTTTTTATAATACATAAAAATATCCTCTTAATATGATAATGTTAGAAATGGTGTTTTTTTGGTTTATACAACCACAATCTGTCAGTAACGTTACTTACAGATTATGGTGACGAACTGAAATATTTTACTGTCATTCCATCTTGGTAAATTAGTTATATTATTAAATTCATGGTAAGCCTGGTGCTGACACCTAAAATACAGTTAAGGTCATTTTATTAACAGTGGCAAACTGCGATAAACAATGTATCTGATACAGTTGCATACATTACACCATTTAGGGCACAAACATAACATGGGGTTAGTTCAATTAAACATTCTAATTAACCACCATTACCATAGGCTTAAATATAGTAATTGTCGTTTTTATTATTATAACATATGATATTTTGTTTGTATTTCATATGCCAATACTAAAAATGACAATAATAATTACGTCTATACCACTTTATCAAATCTTTTAATTCAGATGTTAATAAAAGTAACATCTAATTCCAGGAAAGCAATTAATTTTTCTTAACTATTTTCAATGAGATCACTAATCCATTGATTTTTTTAATTTTTATTTTTTATTTTTTGTGATGATTGTCACCTTTACGAGTATAAATATATATTTTCTTACA
>NZ_JAODZS010000065.1:0-7824 GCF_029835375.1 Morganella sp. GD04133
ACATCCTGCCACGCCACATGCTCCAGCCGCCGCTCTTCCTGAGCATCCTGTGCTGCGTATGCGTTCATGCTGCGCTCCTCCCTGCCAGTTGTGCGATAACGTCCATGTCGAACCCTGCTTTCCGTAGCATGTCGACAATGTCAGCTGCATCCATGCGCTTTACCGTATCTTCCGTGATTACATCCCTGTAGCTTTCAACCAGTGCGATTACAGCCTCTGCACTTCCTGTGCTGATTCTGAGCTTGCTGGTTTCATCAAAGTGAAGTTCCTGTTCACGCTGTAATGTCACCCGGGAGTGACAGGAGTTGACGTATGTGATTGCAATATGTTGCTGCATAAATCCCCCTTACATCGCCGTCGGGATAACAGCTACGGCGGCGACAATTACAAGCGCTAAATACTCAACCCAGCGTGGAACGTGCTTATTCCGCTTGGCTTGAGGCGTGACAATACGCACCGCGCAGCCATCGAGCATTGCGCGACAAGGTTTAGTTTTCATGTTGTTTACCTGCTGATATCCCGAGGTGGGATAGGGTGGGTTACTTCTGTGTGAAAGAGAGCAGGGCGGTTATGTGGGCTTCTGCTGCTGCCTCCGTTAAGTGAATGAGTCCGCGCTCAATCCAGCAGTAAATTTCCTGATCAGAGCCCGTCCATACGTGAGGGCATGCACCGTATTCAAGAGTAATAACCCAATATCTATCCCCGACCTCCAGTGGTACCCGTGCAGGCTCCGGAACCTGATGCCCGTTAATGTCGATGAAGCGGGGCTTTAGCCGATATTCTTCTTCACGAATGAACGATGAGGAGAGACTCATTTCAATCCATCCGCATTCTTCACCGGCGTAAATCTCGAAGTGCTCATTCCACCAATAATCCGTCTTCGCTATCTCTGCCGCCTTAGCCATAAGATCAGCGTGTGGATGTCCTGACATTGTTATTTCTCCGTTATCAGATACCAAGCTTCCTGCTGATTGACTCCACGCTGACACCATGAAAATCACATACTTCATGAAAATCATAGTTACTGAGGCATTCACTAACCGCGTCAGCTTCATCTTCCGTAAGCAAGTCATCCCGGTAATCGTAAAATGCCGCGGCAGTCAGTCGACCACCCAGCACGTCCAAATCCTTTTCGATTTTCGGCTCCTTGCCGTCTTCATACTCAACTACGAATGTCATTACTCCCATATTTCCTCCTATGCACTTCCCTGTGCTACGTGATGTAAGTCATTATTCGCCAACAACATAATCTGAGAATGTTTTTCTCCATATGTGACCGCCTGTAACACCAAGCTGAACAGCCAGGCTAGCCATTGCTTCAAGCTTTGTTTCACCAAAGCCAGCCGGAGATTCCTGCAAATCAATAAAGTCCATCAGATGGGCGCACCATGACGAACCGTCAGCTTTAATATGAAGGCCAATAACTCCCGCATAATTATCAGCGTCGGCATCATTGCATTTCCACTTTTCAGCCAATTCATTAATGCGCTCTTTATTGGCTCCAAGTGCGCTGGCCTCAACCAGTAAATCCCATGCAGATTTTCTATCGTGCTGGTCAAGTGGCCATGAACATTTTGCAAAGTTAGAGTCGCGGATATCAGCAATAGAGTCACTTCCTGGCTTGTAAATCAGGTCGCCGTTTTCGTGTAAGTAATACCATCCAATATGCATAATATTTTCCTTTTTCCTTTCGTTATCCCCGCTGCGGGGTGTTAGTCTTCACCTTCGACATATTCCCAATTTTTGTTATACCCATACTCTTTCGGGTCTGTGTCTGGGTTGCGTAATTTGAAAGCAAACTCAGTCCACTTTCTTTTGTCGCTGTCAGATTGGTCGCGCCAAGAAGGAGCAATATCCTGCTCGACAAACTCACCGTTCTGCATGGTGTATCGTCCGCAATTGCTTCCGGTGTCCTCGTCTGCGTATTTCACAACGATTTTCTCTGCCGGAAAACGCTTTGACAGGGCGGTAATTACCGGTAGTGGATGTGACCAGGCGGTTTCAAACTCAACTGTTGTATCTGAGTGACTTTCTGCGTTCTGCCCGTATGCATTCCATTTCGTTCCCCAGCCACCTCTGGCGAATTCCATGCTGTTGTAAAACCCGTGGTTGCGCTTATTCCGCATCATCTGGACAAACTGCTCAAATTGCTCATCAGTCATTTCAAGGGCGGACGCTCTCAGGCGACCGACCATTTCCATCCTTGCCATCAACTCATGATCAGGAACCCTTTCCTTGCACATCAACTTTGCCGCGCTTTCTGCCTCGGTATAAATACCCATTCCCGGCAGAGTTAAATCTGGGTGGCGCGGAATTATTAATTCGAAATCAACCAGCCCATCAGCATTCAGCATTGCCTTAATAACTTCCGGGCTTGCTTCCACTACGTTTGTTACATGATTCGGCATTTTAAGCCCCTAATTAATCTAGCGTTATTAAAATTAGTCAGTATTGGTGATTGGCACAGCCACCTGACAAATGATGATCCGCTATGCGAAAGTGGCTTATGTCACGCCATCTTCTGCACCAATCCCAATACTGACTGGATGCCTGCTTTTAACCACATCAGGCGAGGTGGTCACATACATTCCCCAATGTAATGTAACTGTGTATAATTCAATCACCCCCAATGTAATTAAAGGATTGAATTATGCCTATTGGCACCTCATACCAGGCGCTAAAAGATATTGGCTCTCTGGGTAAAAAAATATTTACCAAGAAAGTAGATGATGAAGTTAGAAAGCAAATTCAGGAAATTATTGATAAATCATCTGAATTATATGACCGAATTGTGTTTCTTGAGGATGAAAGACAATCTAACAGAGAGCTTATTTCTGACCTCCAAAAGAAACTCCTGAACATTAAAAAGTTTGCACGTGAGTTTAAAAAATATAAGCCACAAAAACTCGTTACGGGTACGCTTGTTTATTCGTATGACTCCGTTTCTTATAAAGACAAGCCCCCTCATGACATATGTACAAAGTGCGTAAGAGATTCTGTAATATCTGAGCTTCAGCCAAGTGCGGACTATGACGGAAAGTCTAAAAATATTGCCTTTACTTGCTTTCATTGTGGCAGCAACTTCCTTTATGACAAAAAAGTGGATTGGGTTAAATACATAACTCCCGAGCTATTAAGCAAGATCTAACTCACCATAGCCCACTCACCGAATGGGCTGTGATTAGTTGCCTGATTATTTATCCTCATCAGGCGGCTGAGGTTCTCCTGTACCCCTACATGAGAAATCAGATACACTCTAATCACCCCTACAGTGAAATGGAGTATTTATGACTTTTAATGTTTTTAAGGGTGGCAGAGACGCAGAGTCAGTTGCCTACGATTTAGCTCTGGCGCTGGCATCTAAAGACCCAGGCGTTAAATCGCCACAGGATATGATTAAAATGGTTGCGGAGTTACTTCCGGCATGTCGTGACGTTGCAGAGAAAACAAGAAAGGATGAAACACCAAAACCTTTCACCATACCCGACAATTACTGACTATCCACCAGAGAAGCAAGGGCGGTCTTAAGTGCCGCTCTTTGATACCTGACCGTCTCCCAATAGTCAGCTTCCATTTGCGCTGCAAAGTGTGATCTAACTGCTGCCAGCGCAGCATCAGCCGCCAAAATCACAATATTTCCGCTTTGAAGTGATGGCGGGTTAGAGCAGCCATCTTCGTTATTTTCCTTCATACCTACCTCTCTGTTATGTTAATTAATTTACGATCATTGGCATCTGCGCTCACCGGCGAGAATCACAATCACGCCTAAGATCAATCACAGCCTGCTTATTAAACGACATGTCTTCCTCGGTTCCGATATCACAATCACACTCATCACATGTGTGAAATTTGGTATTGACTAAGTGCTTCTCGGACTTATATTCGATTTCAACTTCTTCCTGTCTTGGGTGAAGCCATCCCTCACCGCACACAGGGCATAATTCCTTATCTTTCATTGTCACTCCTGTTATCTGCGCTCACACAACCGGCTATGCTCTGGCTGTGATACCGAATTCCGTTTTTGGTTTTGACTGATGCCGCGTTGTTGAATACACAGCGGCAGTGCTTAAACAGCAGTTGTCTGATGAGTCGTAAACCTGCGTACTGCGTACCGATACAGCTTTATCAACCCTACCAATGCGCTTATTACTGAGGGATAGAACGGTGCGCTTAACTTTCTCTTCCTGTTCACCGTGTACTACTGCTTTCAGTTCTGCATTAACAGCATACTCAGCCTGTAACTCTGCTCTACGCTCTGATCTGCGATTTCTGGCGCAGTTATATCCGCGAAAACTCATATTCACCTCCGGTTATCTGATGAATAAAGTGCGTGAATCACACTGTATTCAGTAGATAACTGTAAAGTCGCGCATTTTTCAGCGCAGTCTGTTAAAGAGCTAAGTCCGTTTATCTTTGGCTCCGTGCCGTTGATGTGTTTAATGTATACGTAAAGTAGACGATAGTAAATACTAAATGTAGACAATTTAAGTGTGATTATGTCAACTATTTGTATTTTAAGACAATTTATTTTCAAAAAATCGTCACGATTGGACGCAGATCACAATGACGCGGTCAATAAATCGCCATTATGTCGAAAATATAGGGGGATTTATGACCGAAGAAGAGCAACGAGAGCACTATGAGAAGGTAATGGGGATTGTCGGCAAGGTGGTGATGTACACACTGAATAGCCGTGGTGATGTCATTTGCCGGGATGATTTGATAGACGAACTAAGGCAGCACAAGAAGGAAGCGCCGACGAAGGAAATCAAGGCGTTACTGAATGATGCGATAAAGATGGTTGAGAGATAGGCACAAAAAAAGCCCTCGCGGGGAGGGCTCGGTTTAGGACTCTATTTTCCTAAATCCTGTTCTATCTCAGAGAAAAACAAAGATTCATCTAAAGCTTCGCGAGGTTTTTGTTGATCATCTTTTTTCATATTTACCTCCAGCCAGCATTCTTTGCGCTACTCTTATGTAGTATATCATAGATATTAGAGTAAAAAACATACGGCTGTAGGCGCCAAAATTTCAAATTTACTTTTATCCACACCCTAAAACGTGTCGTCAGGCTACTGTTATCTAAGACGCAGGAGCATCATCAGAGCCGATGCGTTCTTAATCGCACTGTCGTAGCTGCCATCTGAATTTAGTTCAGCTATCGACTCCATATACTGATTTATCCGTTTATCCATTTCATTGGCTTGCTTTTCTGGCATCCGGCGACGCAATGCTGACAGGATTTCTTGTGGAAAGAGAGAGCCGCAGACGATAGATGTCACCTGTGGTTTTCTCCCTGATTTCAGACGCTCAATATGCTCCTCAAGGATTACCAGCATCGGCTCTGCCACTGCATTAAACTCTTTGCGCCGGTCGTTACGTCTGTTCGAATAAACACCAATGAAGTATGATGCAATTATTGCAACGATTGATATAATCCTTTCAGTATTTGCAATAACCCACTTAACTATTTCATCCACTATCGAGGTTCCTATGCAGAACTTAGAAGCTAAAATTATCGAACTGGAAAAGGCCAATGCAGTCTTAACCACGCAGTGCGGCACCCTTGCTGCTGTGTGCGTCGCGCTTATCATAGTTATGCTTATAACTGCATACCGGTTAAGGTAAGTCTAATACCCCTGCTGGTTTAGCTCTTTGTAGGCGTTGCCGATTTGTAGTTGATGATATAAGTCCCGGGTTTAATGAGACAGTCCTCAACAAGCGGTGCTATAACGATCCCAGAATCATCCAGATCTGCGAGTCCTGCTTGCGGAGCATTACTCATTACTCTCACCTCTACAGCGGCATCAGGATATCCGACCTCCGCCCCATACTCCTTAGCCTTTTGCAATGCATTTTGATACGCAACGGTTGACCCGTTATTTTTATAAACCATTGCCTTAGCCATGTATATTTCTGCGCTAATGGCGTTGCGACAGTTTTCTCTTAGTTCGCTTTTGGCGTAATCGTAATCTGCTGATTGTTGAATTGTTTCAGATTTCTTGTCTCGATGGTTAGAGACATAAATAATAAAAATAAGAACAATGACCCAAAATATTTTTTTCATGGCTAATTGCCTATGGATGCGTATTTTCGACCTAGTAACCTTGCTGGTTTAGCTTTGCGTGGGCTTAATGGGTTATTAGTATCCCTCAAGGTGAAGCCGTTTGTATTCCGTGCAACCCTGTTGCATGCCATTATCGCAAGCCATTCCAAAGTATTCCTTTGCCACGGAATAGCTATGTCTTACTCCGTCACCTTTTGCGTACATTAACCCCAAATTATACTGAGCCATTGGCTCACCTTTGTTAGCCGCAGAAGTGAATAATTTACTGGCTGTGTGATAACTTTGTTTTACACCAACGCCCTGGAGATACATTAGCCCCATAATGGCCTCAGCTTCCTGAATCCCTTTTTTTGATGCTGGTAGAAGTAATTCTGCTGCTTTATTGTAATCCTGCTTAATGCCATCATTACCGTAGTAATACATGTGACCTAAAATTGTTTGAGATAGGGGGTCTCCTTGTTTAGCAGCCAGAGTGAACCATACTTCTGCTTTCACCGGATCTTTCTTAACTCCATCACCAACGTAGTATCTTCGACCAAGAGATGATTGTGCAACCATATCACCCTTTGTGGCGCTGGCTTCCAAATCAGATATATGATCTGCAAAAGACAAAGGCGACAGCACCAGAAGACCAAAAAGAATAAACTTGAATTTCATCAAACCTCCGAATGTTATCACTAATCTCTATCGCCCTTGATTGTACAAATATTTAAAAAAGCAATAGAGCGACTAGCACACGATATCAAAAGGTATCATCCGGCCACTGTGACTTAACCACTTTCCCCACTATCTGGCAGTTACCATTGATGGGGATCATCTCAAATTTCGGATTTAATGGCTCAAGGTATTCCATCTCACCCTCTCTGATTAATCGTTTAAATGTGAATTCATCGTTAAGCATGCGTGCTACACAGAAATCACCAAATTTAACATCTTGCTCTGGGTCGATAAGTATCAGCATCCCCTCAGGGAAGCTTGGGCGAGCACCTTGCGGCGCAGTCATTGAGTGCCCCTCCACCTCCAGCCAAAATGCGCTATTGCTGGCTTTTTTTGCTGTTGATATCCATTCTAATGCGTCACGCTCAGTGTATGAATTACCATTCTCAGTAAAGCATCCTGCCTGTATTTTTGTAAAAAGAGGATATAAGTAAATTGGGTCATACTTAATAATGTCTTCCTCATTAACTGTAATGGATCCATCTGGGTTAATTACTGGGTTTCTAACGCCGACATACGCAAGAATCCCAGCTATATCCTGCAATGATGGCTCTCTCTTACCGGTCATCCAATGCCCTACAGCACCTTTCGAAACAGAAAAGTGCTCCGCTAAATCTTCATATGTTAAGCCCTTGTCTCTCATCAGAGACTTGGCCAGGTCGTTCCATTTAGTTTTCATAGTCTAATTATACGTTGCGTATACAAAAAAGTAGACAGACAAAATGTATACTTTGCGTTGATTAAATAACTACTTTATGTATACTATCCAATGAACAAACAGGAGGTTCGGATGAATAACTTAAGTCGATACCGTAAAGAGCTGGGATTAACTCAGTCTGATTTAGCGATAGCACTTGGTTGCACAAAGGGAAACATCAGTCATTACGAGAATGGTAGACGTAAAGCTGATTTGAACATGTGCAGAAATCTTGTCGCTTTTTTTAATAAAAATGGGGCGTCCATCTCAATTGATGACCTGTTCCCACCAAAAGCAGCATAAAGGCCGCCGCTCTTTAACATCCCTGCGCTGAAAAACGCGC
>NZ_JAODZS010000066.1:0-7568 GCF_029835375.1 Morganella sp. GD04133
GGAAAGAAAAATGGCGAAATATGTGCTCATTTTTAGGATAATGAATTAACAACCGGCAATTCTCATCGTTAAATGCGTATAATACCCTGCACCGGATTGCAGGACTCACCTGGCATCTGTTCTGATAACCAGATCAAAATGAATCAACGGGAGCATACACAGTGAAAAAACTCACCATTAAAGATATTGCAGCTATCTGTAATGTCGGTAAATCCACTGTCTCCCGCGTGATAAATAACGAGCAGAACGTCAATGAAGAGACCCGTCGTAAAGTCCTGGCAGTCATTGAGCAGAATAACTTTACGCCATCAAAATCAGCACGGGCGATGAGAGGATTAACGGGCCGGACATTTGGTATTATTGTTACCCGGCTTGATTCCTATTCTGAGAATCAGGCAATTCGCGCGATGCTGCCGGTCTTATATAAAAATAATATTGATCCTATTATTCTGGAAAGCCAGTTTGACCCTGCAAAAGTTGATGAGCATCTGTCTATGCTTGAAAGACGAAAGGTGGATGGCGTTATTTTATTTGCATTTACCGGTTTGGACAGAGAGCAATTATCCTCCTGGCAAAAAAATATTGTTGTTATTGCCCGTCCGTTTGAAGGGTATACCTGTGTCTGTAATGATGATTCCGGAACCGTAAATCATTTGATGAATTATCTTCATCAGGAGAAGAATTTTACAGCCATCAGTTATATCGGTGTTAATGAACATGATGAAACAACTGGGTTATTACGTTATCAGTCCTATAAGCATTACTGCGAAAAATATAACATAGTATCGGATGCGGCATTAGGTGAATTAAATTATGAAAGCGGTTATCTTCTCGCTGAAAATATCGTACTGAAACGCCCCCAGGCCATATTATGCGCAACTGAATCATTGGCATTTGGTGTCAAAAAATATCTTCTTCATCATCAGATTAATACTATTTTTGTTGCCTGTATCGGACGAAATGACTTATTAACCTTCCTCTTTCCGGATGTAAAAACATGTCGTCTGGGCATTAGTGAAACCGGTCAGAAATCTGTCAACTTATTGATTGATATGGTTAATGGCAATTTTTCACCCAAAATACACTTAGTCCCGTCACCTTCGTTTACTTATTGATTTTATTGCGTTAAATAAATTTTTGTGTGATGTCTGTCCCGCAATGGGATCGTTCCCATTGAGTCATTCCCATACTGAACGTATTTTAAAAAAGAGACGTTTTATACGGGGATGGGGATATGGAGATTAATGTTCACAGTGATGAACTGGATCAGATCATCAGATTTACCGGCGGAAAGGAAAATATCAGCACAGTATCTCACTGTCTGACACGATTACGCTTTGTTTTAAATAATCCTGAACTGGCAGATATTGAGTCTATTAAGCAAATACCCGGGGTTAAGGGGTGTTTTAATAACGCAGGTCAATTCCAGGTTATCATCGGCATGAATGTCGGTGACTACTACCGCGGCTTAATTGAAAAACTCAATATATCTGAATCAGATAAAGAAAAAACCAAGGTCGCTGCCAGAAAAAATATGAAATTCTGGGAGCGGCTTATTGCCAATCTGGCCGAAATTTTTGTTCCTTTGCTGCCGGCATTAATTTGTGGTGGTTTATTACTGGGACTCCGCAATGTTATCGGTGAAATGCCGATCCGCGATGATAAACCGCTGACGGCGTATTATGACTGGCTAAAGCCAATATATGATTTCCTGTGGTTACCGTGTGAAGCAATATTCCATTTCCTGCCGGTGGCTATCTGCTGGTCAGCAACCAAAAAAATGGGCGGTTCTCCGATCCTGGGTATTGTGCTGGGCATTACATTAGTATCACCTCAATTGATGAATGCTTATGGTATCGGCAGTCAGACGCCGGATGTCTGGGATTTCGGCGTATTTACCATTCAGAAAGTGGGGTATCAGGCTCAGGTGATCCCGTCTATTCTGGCCGGTTTATTCCTTGGCTGGTTTGAAGTGAAATTACGGCGCCGTATCCCGGAATATTTAACACTGGTGGTTGTACCGATCATCAGCATTCTGGTTTCGGTGGTAGTGGCTCACGCCATTCTGGGGCCGTTCGGACGTGCTGTCGGTAATCTTATTTCGGATGGTGTCCGCTATTTAATGCTGGGTGATTATGCCTTAATCGGCTCAATGATATTTGGTTTTTTCTACTCGCCACTGGTCATTACCGGGTTGCATCACACCACGCTGGCCATTGATATGCAGTTGACGCAAAGCATCGGCGGAACACCTATCTGGCCTATCATTGCATTATCAAATATTGCTCAGGCCTCAGCGGTTGTCGGCATCATTATTATGAGCCGCAAAAAGGACGAACGAGAAATAACGATTCCGGCGGCAATATCTGCCTATTTAGGTGTGACTGAACCGGCAATGTACGGTGTAAACCTGCGTTACCGTTTCCCGATGCTGTGCGCCATGATTGGTGCTGCATTGGCAGGGTTAATTTGTGGTTTTGCGCATGTGTTATCCAATGGTATTGGTGTCGGCGGTATTCCGGGAATTTTGTCTATTCAGCCTGCTTTCTGGGGTATTTA
Organism: Morganella sp. GD04133; assembly: GCF_029835375.1. Taxonomy (NCBI): domain Bacteria; kingdom Pseudomonadati; phylum Pseudomonadota; class Gammaproteobacteria; order Enterobacterales; family Morganellaceae; genus Morganella; species Morganella sp. GD04133. The sequence goes on from NZ_JAODZS010000066.1 coordinate 2,560, forward strand.
TCTTGTTGCCATGATAGTCGCCATTGTTGTTCCGATCTTATTAACAATGATGATGTATCGTTATCAGCAGCGCAAAGGCACCCTGGTAACTTCCCTGTAAATTAATAAAGTGAATTTAATATGTGCTATTTGACTGTGTCTGTAAAAGAAAGTGGTGCTGATATTTTTTCCGGCAGCGATAAATATGACTATGCTTTTTGCTGGCGTGAGATATCCGTTAAAACATGTCTGGATATTTTAACCGAAATCAGCCGTGATTTTCCCGGTATTAAAGGTGGTGTCATTAAGGGGGAGCGGGTGCCGGATTATCCTGCATTTTGTGCTGAACTTGCCGGGAATGCCATTATTGATCTGGAGAAATCATTTTCGGAAATCTTCAATGTGCCTTTTATTGCACAGCAGGGAACGATCGTATTAACAGAAAGCGATCTGGCGCAGGCACTAAAACAGAAATATGAACAACTTTGCTGGAATATCGATTATTCCGGATTTACGGCGGGCAAAGAAGAATATGCCGCAGAATCATTATTAACCACCGCAAACGGATATCTCGGGGTGCGCGGAGCACTGCCGGATATGCGGGCAGGTGATGCGGCGTATCCGGCAACCTATCTGGCCGGTTGTTATAACCGTGCGGAGTCAGATGTCGCCGGGAATACGGTATCGAATGAAGATTTTGTGAATGTTCCTGATGCCCGTTCCGTCCGGATAAAAATCGGCGATGGTGAGTGGTTATCGCCGGAAAATTGCCGCAATAAAGTCCTGTACCGGAACCTGTGTTTAAAAACCGGTATTCTGACGCAGACCTGGGTTGCAGAAGATTCCCGTAAACACCTGATTCAGATTAACAGCCGGATGCTGGCGGATATGTCCTGTCCGGAACGGTTTGCGGTTGAATACAGCTTCACTCCCCTGAATGTTGATGCGGAGATTACCGTTGCCACCTGTATTGACGGCACGACCCGTAATTATGGTGTGGAACGTTACCGCAGCCTGACATCAGACCATTACCGGGTATTGTCCCGCGGGGCGGAAGGCCGTTATACACAATTAAATGCACGGACACTGCAATCAGGTATCGGTATCGGTGTGACCGCAAAAATAAGCGGGGATTTTTTTACTGACAGCGATATTCAGATAAAAGAGAGCCCTGATAAAGTACAGCAGCTTATTACCTGTCATGCGAAAAAGGGAAAAACATACCGTCTTGCAAAAAGTATTAACATCCGTCTTTCGTCTGTTTTTCCGGATAACTGGGCTGATGCGGATAAAACAACGCTGGCTGATTTTGCTGTTCAGGCAGAAGCGTCTGAGCAGGCATGGAAAAACTTATGGGATAAGGCCGATATTGTTATTGACGGCGATTTAATGTCTCAGAAGTTATTACGTTTGCATATCTGTCATCTGCTGTCATCGTGTTCACCATACAGTAACGGAAAATATAAGCTCGATGTGTCGGTGACGGCCCGGGGATTACACGGAGAGGCTTACCGGGGGCATATTTTCTGGGATGAAATCTTTATCCTGCCTTTTTATATTATGCATTTCCCGCAAACGGCCCGCCAGTTGCTGATGTACCGTTATAACCGGTTACCGGAAGCGCGGAAAATTGCACAGGACAGCGGTTGTCAGGGCGCGGTGTATCCGTGGCAGTCCGGTCTGGACGGCAGTGAGCAGACACAATCGGTGCATCTGAATCCGCTGAACGGTCACTGGGATCCGGATTACAGTCATCTTCAGCGCCATGTATCTCTTGCCGTTGCTTATAATATCTGGCTGTACTGGAAAAATACCGGTGATGCGGAATTCATGCGGCTGTACGGTATGGAAATGCTGACAGATATTGCCCGCTTCTGGCTGAGTAAAGCGGAATATGATGAGGTTACCGGGCGTTATTCTGTCAGCGGCGTGATGGGGCCGGATGAATTTCATGAGCATATCAGCGGCAGCAGCGCCGCCGGGCTCAAAGATAATGCCTATACCAATATGATGATCTCCTGGCTGTTTTCCGTCCTGGCTGAACTGTATCCGCAGTTTCATACCGGCGGGGAAGACACCGTGTTTATCCGGGAAATCCGTCATGCCGGTCAGCATTTATCGCTGGTCATTGATGATGATGTCATTGCTCAGTTTGACGGGTATTTTTCCCTGAAAGAGATTGACTGGGAACACTATAAGAATAAGTACGGCAATATTTACCGGATGGACAGAATATTACGTGCGGAAGGTAAAAGTGCGGATAATTATAAGGTGGCCAAACAGGCCGATACGCTGATGATATTCAATAATTTTTCCCGTGATGATGTCACCGGGATATTGAATAACATGGGCTATCACTTAGGGCGTGATTACGCACAGACGAACCTTCATTATTATTTAAAACGGACCTCTCACGGCTCCACATTATCCAGAGTGGTGCATGCACAACTGGCCTGTGATACCGGGTTGCACGATTTGTCCCGGGAATTGTATCAGCAGGCGCTGCGATCGGATTATGGTGATATTCAGGGCGGAACCACCGCTGAAGGTATTCACACCGGGGTTATGGCCGCGACAATCAATACGGCGGTAATGTCCTATGCCGGAGTGGATATTCGTGGTGATCGTTTATCTGTTTCACCATCATTACCGGCGGAATGGAAACGTATCCGTTTTAATTTACAGCATCGTGGTGTTCATTATTACTTTTTAATCTCACCGGCATCGGTATCCGTCACGGCGGACAAAGAAGCCTATATCGATATTGATAATGAAACACATCAGATTACAGCAGGCACGCCGTTTTCATATCATTATGTAAAGGAATACACATCATGAAATCAGGATTTTTATTCGATCTGGACGGTGTGATTGTTGATACGGCAAAGTATCATTATATTGCATGGCGATATATTGCCAATAAGGCAGGCTTTGATATCAGTGAGGAATTTAATGAAAACCTCAAAGGCATCAGCCGGATGGAATCATTAGAAAAAATATTAGAGTATGGTCGTCAGTCGGATATGTACAGTCATGAGGAAAAGAGATTACTGTCGGATGAAAAAAATGATTATTATGTGAAATTACTCGGGGAGTTATCCGAAAAGGATATTTTACCCGGGGTTCATGATTTTATTGTCCGGGCGAATATGCTTAATATACCGTGTTCCGTTGCATCGGCATCCCGTAATGCACCTTTTATTTTAAAAAAACTCAATATTGATAATTATTTTAAATCAATTGTCGATCCTGCATTGTTGAGTAAAGGTAAACCGGACCCTGAAATATTTCTGAAGGCAGCGTTATCTGTTAATGTCCTGCCGCAGGATGCAATAGGCTTTGAGGATGCACAGTCAGGTATTACTGCGCTGAACAGGGCGGGTGTTTTTTCAGTCGGTATCACCGGAGATCATGCATTATTACGTGGTGCTGATCTTATTATTTCGTCGTTTGAAGAAATCACGCCTGAATATGTATTAAAAATAAAACAATAATTAAATTTCTGATAATAAATTTTTCTGATGAAGGCCCGGCATATTCATATGCCGCAGCCATCTGATCGTCGCGAACAAAGGTAAATATAATGAAATTAACGCAATTAGCATTGATAACAGGGTTTGCTGTTTTTGTGTTCCCTTTTTCTGCCGGTGCTGAAACATCATTAAGTGATATTGAGGCGCGTCTGAACAGTCTTGAAAAAAGAGCGGCTGAAGCAGAAGCCAGAGCTGTGGCGGCAGAGAAAAAAGCAGAACGTCTGGAAAGTTTAATGGCTCAGAATACGGCGCCGGCCGGCAATACCGATAAGGGAAATACATCGGGTTTCAGTAATATCGTCAGCGCAGATAACGGTAAAGGGTCACTGAAATTATACGGTGATGTGGAGTTCAATATAGATGCTGCCAGCCGGAAAGGGCAGATTACCTCAATGCATACACAGACCGGGCACGGGGCCGATGATTTCGGTGATAAAGAGCGCTGGGATATTAACGGACGGATACTGATTGGTCTTGACGGGCAGCGGAAACTGGATAACGGCAACTATGCCGGCTTTAGTGTTCAGCCGTTAGCGAATATGACCGGTAATATCGGGCTGGATGATGCCGTATTCTATTTTGGTAAAGAAAATAAATGGAAATATAAAATCGGCCGCTATGAAGCCTATGATATGTTCCCGCTGAACCAGGATACGTTTGTTGAACATTCGGGTAACAGTGCCAATGATCTCTATGCTGACGGGTTCGGCTATATCTATATGATGAAAGAAGGGCGCGGGCGGAGTAACCACGGTGGCGGAATGAACCTCAGCAGCCAATATGATAACTGGTATTTTGAGGTGAATACGCTGGTTGAGGATGGCAGTCGTGTCTTTAAAGATCAGGAATATCATGGACGTAAATTACAGAATAAAAAGAATGTGATTTACGTTCGTCCTGTGGTGGCATGGAATTATGATAATGTCACGATTGCGGGTGCTGTGGATGCCAACGTCATCAGTAATGCCTACGGTTTTGATAATGCTGACGGCAAATTTACGGATCAGTCGCGCCGTACCGGCTATGGCCTGACCATGAAATGGGATACCCTGAAGGATGACCCGGAGAACGGGGTGGTGGTTAATCTCAGCACGGCTTATCTGGATGCGAAGAATGAAAATGACTTCTCAGCCGGAACGAATATCTTATGGCGCAAGTTCCAGCTGGGTTATATCTATGCACATAATGATATTAAATCCTATCAGGTTGTGAATGCACTTGATGACAGTCAGTATGATACGTTAAATCCGGGCCGGTATAATATTCATACCGTATTCACGTCGTATGAGTTACCGGATATATTGGGCATGGATAATTTTAAAACCTATCTCGGTGCGTATTATTCCCATATTAACGGGAAAGGGGATATGACGATGGTTGACAGTAAAGATAACGACCGTTACGGGGCGCGTGTCCGTTTTAAATACTTATTCTGATTTCCTCTTTTCAGAACAAAAAAATACCGGGATTTTCCCGGTATTTTTTTGTTCGTATTAT
>NZ_JAODZS010000067.1:0-7087 GCF_029835375.1 Morganella sp. GD04133
TCAGCCGGTAAGCGGGATCACGGATAACCAGGGTCGCCTGCGTGTTTTTATCACTAACACCAAAGCGGGTCAGGATAACTATACCTTCAGCATCAATGACAGCCGTGAAACTGAAGTTCTGACCTTTGTTCCGGATCTGTCCACGGCAAAAATCACGACTCTTATCAGTGATAAGCAAGCCATTATTGCCGATGGTACTGAACAGGCAATGCTGACTGTGACGGTGAAAGATGCCTTTAATAATGTGATCGGGGGCAATACCGTTAACCTGGCAACCACACTCGGCCAACTGAGTGATCAGAGTGTCGTTACCGGCAGCAACGGTGAAGCCGTCTTTACATTGACCAGTACCCGTATGGGGGACGCGTCTGTCAGTGCGGTGAACAGTACTGACGCAGCCGGTAAAACCACGGTTGTCCGTATTACCCCGGATATCAGCTCAATGGCAGTCCGCAGTGTGCTGCTAAACGGTGATCAGAAAACCAAAGTTGCCAACGGTACAGATAACTTTACCTATACCGTCCTGGTGCAGGATAACAACGGTAACCCGATCCGGGATGTTCCGGTGACTGCATCCGCAGATAACCCGGCAGCTGTCGTTTTGGTAACAGGGACTACCAACGCCGAAGGTAAAATCACCATTACTTTAGCCGGTACCAACCACGTGATGGACAATGTTCTTGTCAGCGCGGCGCTGGAGGGCGGGGTGAGTGTGGATGCAGATAAGAGCGTTAACTTTATCTATAACATCGATACCGCAAAGGTCAGTAACGTCATGCTGACAGGTGATGTTATTGAGAAAGTGGCTGATGGTGCCGCCAGCTTTACCTATACCGCACAACTGGTGGATGATAACAGTAACCCGATCCGTCAGGCGGGTCTGGATGTGAAATGGACGCAGAATAAGGGCAGCGATGTGGTGCTGTCTGCGGATATCAGCAAAACCAACGAAGACGGTGTGGCGACTATCACACTGATCTCCACCACCAAAGCGGCGGATAGCATCCGCGTCAGTGCACAATATGCCGGTACGCCGGTTATTCAGGCGGACAGAACGGTCAGTTTTATTTATAACCTGGCCTCCGCCAGAGTCAGCAAAGTGGAGCTGGACGGCACAGTGACTGAAAAAATCGCTGATGGCCGGAGCAATTTTACCTTCACAGCACAATTGACGGACAATAACGGTAACCCTATCCGTCAGGCCGGTCTGGATGTGAAATGGGCACAGGACAAAGGCAGTGATGTGGTACTGTCAGCCACAAGCAGTAAAACGGATGCTGACGGTAAGGCGACTATCACTCTGACATCGACCAAAAAATCAGCAGAGAATATTCGCGTCAATGCACAGTACGCAGAAACCGCAGTTGTACAGGCTGACCAGCCTGTCAACTTTATTTTCAACATTGATATGGCCACAGTCGGCACCGTGGAGCTGAATGATACTGTAACAGAGAAAGTCGCGGACGGAACCAGCGTCTTTACTTATACCGCACAGCTGGCGGACAGTAACGGTAACCCTGTCCGCAGGGCAAACCTGGATGTTAAATGGCTCCAGAATAAAGGTCAGGCGGTGAAACTGTCTTCTCCTGTCAGTAAAACCGATGCGGACGGTAAAGCGACTATCACGCTGATCTCAACCACCACGGCAGTGGATAATGTCCTTGTCAGTGCACAATACCAGGAAACCGCAGCGGTACCGGCAGATAATACGGTCAGCTTTATCTATAACATTGCCTCCGCGAAAGTCGGTACGGTAAAACTGGACGGTACGGTTACTCAGAAAGTGGCCGATGGTGTCAGCGCCTTTACCTATACCGCACAGATAGTGGACGGCAACGGTAACGATGTTCGTCAGGCGGATCTGGTGGTGAACTGGACGCAGAATAAGGGCAATGATGTTGTTCTGTCTGCTGAGACCAGTAAAACCAATGCAGACGGTATCGCCACGATTACGCTGATATCGACCAAAAAAGCGGTGGATGGTATCACCGTCAGCGGTAAGTACGAAGATACGAGTATAGTGGCGGCGGACATACCGGTCAGCTTTATCTATGAAATACGTTCAGCCAAAGTCGGCAAGGTGACTCTTAATGGTGATGTGACGGAGAAGGTGGCGGATGGTGTGAATACCTTTATCTTTACCGCACAGTTGGTGGATGAGAATAACAACCCTATCCGTCAGGCCGGTCTGGATGTGAAATGGACACAGGATAAAGGCAATGATGTGACGCTGTCTGATGTCAGCAGTAAAACCGACTCGAAGGGTGAAGCAACGGTCACACTGACCTCAACCACAAAAGCGGTGGGTGATGTCCGTGTCAGCGGACAGTACGACAATACCGCTAAAGTGGCGGCAGACAGACCGGTCAGCTTTATCTACAACCTGACATCGGCGCACGTCAGTACCGTAGACCTGAACGATGATGTGACCGAGAAAGTAGCGGATGGCGTAAGTGTTTTCACCTACACTGCACGACTGGTGGACAGCAGTGGTAACCCGGTCCGTCAGGCCGGCCTGGATGTGAAATGGACGCAGGACAAAGGCAATGATGTTGCCCTGTCCGGGACAACCAGCCAGACCAATGACAAAGGCGAAGCGACTATCACCCTGAAATCCACTAAAAAAGCCGTTGATAACGTTACAGTGAAAGCACAGTACAAAGAAACCGCTGAAGTTGCGGCGAACAGCAGGGTCAGCTTTATCTATGAACTGAGTTCAGCCAGCGTTGGTACGGTGAAACTGGACGGTACGGTCACGCAAAAAATTGCGGATGGTACCAGCGTCTTTACCTATACCGCACAGCTGGCGGACGGCAACGGTAACCCGGTCCGTCAGGCGGATCTGGTGGTGAACTGGACGCAGAATAAGGGCAATGATGTTGTTCTGTCTGCTGAGGCCAGTAAAACCAATGCGGAAGGTATCGCCACGATTACGCTGATATCGACAACAACAGCGGTGGAGGGTATCACCGTCAGTGGTAAGTACAAAGATACGAGTATAGTGGCGGCGGACAGACCGGTCAGCTTTATTTATGAACTGACATCAGCCAAAGTCGGTACGGTGACACTGACCGGTGATGCAGTACAGAAAGTAGCTAATGGTACCAGCTTCTTTACCTATACCGCGCAACTGGTGGATGGTAATAACAACCCGATCCGTCAGGCGGATCTGATAGTGAACTGGACTCAGGATAAAGGTAATGGAGTCGTATTATCTGCCACAAGCAGTAAAACAGATGCTGCCGGTAAAGCCACTGTCACGCTGACGTCCACTACCACGGCGGTTGATAACATCACGGTGAGTGCACAGTATGAAGATACTTTCACCGTGGCAGCGGACAGGCCGGTCAGCTTTATCTACAACCTGGAGTCAGCCGGAGTCGGGACGGTGACACTGACCGGTGATGTGGTACAGAAAGTGGCCGATGGCGTCAGCTTCTTTACCTATACCGCACAGCTGGTGGACGGCAACGGTAACCCGGTCCGTCAGGCGGATCTGGTGGTGAACTGGACACAGAATAAAGGCAGTGATGTTGAACTGTCAGCGGCAACCAGCAAAACGGATGCCACCGGTAAAGCAACGATCACTCTGACCTCGACCAAAAAAGCGGTGGACGATGTTCTCGTCAGTGCACAGTATGCCGGTACGGACAAAGTTGATGCCGGCAGCCTGGTCAGCTTTATCTATGAAATACGTTCAGCCAAAGTCGGCACGGTGACTCTTAATGGTGATGTGACGGAGAAAGTGGCGGATGGTGTGAATACCTTTATCTTTACCGCACAGTTGATGGATGAGAACAACAACCCTATCCGTCAGGCCGGTCTGGATGTGAAATGGACGCAGGATAAAGGTAATGATGTGACGCTGTCTGATGTCAGCAGTAAAACCAATACGGAGGGTAAAGCAACGATCACGCTGACGTCCACTACCACGGCGGTTGATAACATCACGGTGAGCGCACAGTATGAAGATACTTCCAAAGTGGCAGCGGACAGACCGGTCAGCTTTATCTACGACCTGGAGTCAGCAGGAGTCGGGACGGTGACACTGACCGGTGATGTGGTACAGAAAGTGGCCGATGGTGTCAGCTTCTTTACCTATACCGCACAGATAGTGGACGGCAACGGTAACGATGTTTGTCAGGCGGATCTGGTGGTGAACTGGACACAGAACAAAGGCAGTGATGTTGAACTGTCAGCTGCAACCAGCAAAACGGATGCTGCCGGTAAAGCAACGATCACGCTGACTTCGACCAAAAAAGCGGTGGATGATGTTCTCGTCAGGGCACAATACGAGGAAACCGCAGCGGTACCGGCAGATAATACGGTCAGCTTTATCTATAACATTACCTCCGCGAAGGTCGGTACGGTAAAACTGGATGATACGGTTACTCAGAAAGTAGCCGATGGCATCAGCGTCTTTACCTATACCGCAGAGATGGTGGATGGCAACGGTAACCCGGTCCGTCAGGCGGACCTGGTGGTGAGCTGGACACAGAACAAAGGCAGTGATGTTGAACTGTCAGCCACAACCAGCAAAACGGATGACACCGGTAAAGCAACGATCACCCTGACCTCGACCAAAAAAGCGGTGGACGATATTCTCGTCAGTGCGCAGTATGCCGGTACCGACAAAGTTGATGCCGGCAGCCTGGTCAGCTTTATCGCTGATGAAGCCAGCGCTGCTATCACTGCGTCTGTATTAGATAACGGGAAAATATTGACGCCGGCCGATGGTAAAACACATTATCAGGTTTCTGTTTTAGTGAAAGATCAATTTGGCAATGTGCTGAAAAATTATCAGTTAACGGTGACTTCACCTGTACTTTCCGAACCTCAAACGTTGAGTACCGGTGTGAATGGTAACGTTATAACTGACATTTCAAGTCTTATTGCAGGCCCAAGTGATGTTCTTATAACATCAACAACTAACCCGGCAGTTAAAACTAATGTCACGTTAAAATATTCTATAGCTGAATTAAATTTGATTAGCCCATCTCTGTAATCTTTATTTATCAATCACCTTCATCATGATTTCCATTATGTGATGAGGGTGATTTCAGAGGTTTCGTGAAGACAGACTCAGTCGGGAATAGTCAATAATATATTTTCCGAAATTTATTTTTCCATGGTGACTAATTTAATTTTGGTCATGCTGTGAGTTATTAATATATGACTATGATGAGGGTGCATATAATGAGATATTTAAGTTTTACTGTACTTTTTTGCTCTTTATTTATTTCAAAGTTTTCATTTGCTTTAGCTTGTTATGCTGTTGTTAATAATTCTAATATTGCAACTGAAACGGTTCGTGTTGACGATATTATAATACCTGAATCAGCTGAGAATGGCTCAATTATATGGAGGTCGGAGATATACAACAGGAAAGTAAAGTGTAATCAGGCAGGTGTAGATGAGTATGCATACTTCTATCCTTTCCCTAATATAACACCGGAAAACCTTCCCAGGGGGATGAAGTTTGGTCTTGTTTATAATGGAACATCTTATGATTTAGAATCATCAGATTCGAAAATTAAAACAGATATCTACGTCAAGAAAGGTGGAGAGGGAAACGGAAATATAAACGTTCAGGTCTATATAAAGAAAAACGGAACTATTTCAGGTGGATATAATGGAGATTTACCAGTTTATCAATTGGATGGAGTTGGGGGGCTGAATGGCACATCAGGGTCAAACTACAGATTCCATTTATCAAATTTAAGCAATATAGTAACAGGGGATTGTACATATACATTGAATGGTATTCAAAGTACTACACCGGTTAATGTGAATGATGATCTAATATCGAACGGACAAACAATCAGTTCAGTTGGTTCAATGTCTGTTACCTGTACACCGGTAGAAAAGCTGAAAAACAGAACGGCTAAGATGGATTTATATACAACAAGTGCATCCGGAGGTGACTTTTTTAGCACGGATAAGGATGGATTAAGTTACCAGTTGATAATGAACGGAAGTACAATAACCCCGTCATCAACATTCAGTTCACCCCTGTCAGTATCTTTTAAATTGGATAATAATGCTAAAAGTTCTCTTAATGTTGACCAAAAAGTATCTTTACTCTCTGCTGATAAAGATTGGCTTTATCAGAATAGTGAAATAACAGCGACGAGTAAAAATCCTGACTTAAAAATGAAAGTGAATTCATTCCAATAATATGAATTTGTAATTTAAACGGTGTAATTGCTTGTTTTTGATATGTTTACTCCAATAACGGAGACAGGCAAATCATGGACGAAAATAAACTCAACACTCTCGCGGCTGAACTGGCCAACAGTCTGAAAACGAAAGCTGATCTCAATTAGCTTTCCATAATACCAAAAATGGAGTATGCCGGGCAGGAACTGGCGATTAGTCATGACACGGTTTATTACCAGGTTTGGTGATCGCCTGAGCGGTCACCTTTAATACGGTGACAATGACACCGTATTATTTACAGGGTCCTCTTGTTCCGGGACTTTTATCTGACCTGGTACTTTCTCCGTACGTGAGTATATAAACGTTCTGATAAGGTAGTGGTAATTTCTGCTTTATTTTTCTGAAATAAAAATTCGGTGACAGGCTGACTCTGATAATAAGTATTGGTCATTTTAATCATTAACGCATCATTTACAACGCAGTTATTTATGCATTTCGTTTTTTTGTAATAAATTATTAAATAAAAATCTACTGAAGGAGTAATTTAAGGTTATACAGGGGTTTTATTTTATTAATTATATCATTATCAATGAGGTATGCGTTATTTTGACCTGCTTATTAGCGCTGTATATACTGTGCGATAATGTAAATCTATGTATTATTTTTTACGTTAAATGATGTGTGTATAACTCAAATAATAAGTATTTAAATTAATTTTTGACATTGAATGTCTCAAGGTGTTTTTTTATTTTCTGCTTTTAACAGGTGGTAGGTATACCTATTTATATCGCAATAACGTTAGGGTTTTATAACGTATCAGGTGATTAGACTTATTAACGGGAATAATGAAAGACGTATTTTCTGATAACTAATTTATGGCTTTAATCTTACTTTCGGGGATGTATTCATGCCTGTGACTTCGTATTAT
>NZ_JAODZS010000068.1:0-6877 GCF_029835375.1 Morganella sp. GD04133
GCATCCTGCCACGCCACATGCTCCAGCCGTCGCTCTTCCTGAGCATCCTGCACTGCGTATGCGTTCATGCTACGCTCCTCCCTGCAAGCTGTGCGATAACATCCATGTCGAACCCTGCTTTCCGTAGCGTTTCAACGACTGATTGCTCATCCATGCGCCGTAATTCAGTGCCGACTAACTCCTGTATGTCGGCATCGCTATTTCCTATAGCCTCAGAATCAAGTCCGTTTATAAATACCCGTCCGTGGGTAGTGATTACCGACTCGCCGGTTCTGCTGGAAACGCTGAAGTGGTCGCAAGTTATCTGCATATCTGCCTCCCGTAACTTTCTCTGAGTAATTCCATTGCTAACCACCAGATGTCATCGCATTTCTGGCGTATAGCTACCCGCGCCTGTGCTTGTGCCAGACGGAAAACGTTCTGATTGATAGTCATGTGATTACCGTAAAATTAGTAAGATGAGTGATGCTGATATGAATAGGGTGACTGCGTAGAATGCGCTGGTCATGGCATCAGTAATTGATTTTTACTGATGACACCGCTCCTTTGGCGATGGCAATGATGCATGCCTTTGCACAATCTTCTGGGATGCCTGTGGCGATTAAATCCTGCATCGCCTGGTTATTTACTTTAGCTCTGTGCGCAGTATCAGCCTGGCGCTTTAATTCTTCCTGCTTCTGGCGCTCAATCTCTGCCAGTCGTGCGCGTTCGGCTTCCTCTGCCTTGCGCCGCTCCGCTTCAACTGCAGCCAACTTTTCACGCTCAGCCTTCGCGATAGCTTCCTGCTTTTCACGTTCTGCGCGTTCCTGCGCCTCTCTAGCCTCACGTTCGCGCTTAGCTGCCGCCTCGACTTCCTGTCGTGCTTTTAATTCCGCAGCTTCACGTTCCTGTTTGGCTTTCAGCTCCGCCGATTCACGGTCACGCTGTGCTTTTTGCTCAGCTTCGATTCGTGCCTGCTCTGCAGCCTGACGCTTGATTTCGTTTTCATGCTCAATGCGTTTGCGTTCTTCTTCGGCTTTTTTCTCAACAATCAGCCGGTCACACTCTGCGTTCATTTCCAGTGCTTCGGCATGAAGATACGGCATCAATCTGGCGAGTTCATCAGCCTTTCTTTTCTCTTCATCAACTACTCTCTGGGCTTCCTCAGCTTGCTTTCTGGCTGCTTCCTGAGCTTCCCATTCTTCTACCGGGCGCTTTACTTGTGCCGCCAGAGAGTCCAGCGCGTCACGAAACATTTTGCGGCTTGCATCTACCTTTTTCGGCAGCTCCTTCAGTCCGTCAACTACTTCCTTACCGGCTTTATCGATGTAAGTTTTTGATCGGGTGACATCGAAAGCCAGTGATATCAGTTTTTTGCGGTGCGCCAATACGGATAAATTCAGCTCACCTAATTCTGCTTTGCGCCTTTCAGTTTCCCGCTCAACACTAACAATTAATTCCTGAACCTTATCCGGCGCTGTAAAAAGGTCGAGCGCTGTCGCTGGTTCGATAACGACCAGTTCGTTTGCCATAATTAACTCCGTTTATTTATAGGGTGGGTTACTTCTGTGTGAAAGAGAGCAGGGCGGCTATTCGCGGCCAAGTGCTTTGTTGATTGCTGCGTCCGCCTGGTTGTGGTGAGCAACCAGTTTCCGGAGTTCGATTAATGCTTCCAGTAAATCAGGCGCTGCCGCTATTAGTCTGGCGTTCGCCACTTCTTCCTCGTCACCGTTACATCCGATACTGTCAGTAATAACACATTGCCACTCCTCATCCCTTACCAGTAACCGACCTTCATTGCTTGTGTACCACGGCCCCGGTGTACCCTTAAATTCCATGTCATTTCTCCCTTGCTCTGAGCATTGCGTCTGCCATGCGGTAATAAAGTTCAGCGGCGTTATCTAGGATTACGTCGGCCGATTGTGGGGAATAATATCCCGTGTCTTCGGTTTGCGCAGCCCAATCACCCTGCATGGCTTTGGCTGCAAACATGTCTCGCAATGATGCGATATCATGCGTTCCGTCTTTGCTGTAAATCAGTGGTAATTCTTTATCTGTCATACTTCCTCCTATGCACTTCCCTGTGCTATGTGATGTCCGATAACTAAATCCGCATCGGCATAATTAATACCGACACAGGTGTTTTATGTGGGTTTACGATGTCGCAAATAACCGCATCACACGCCGTCTTTACCTGAATTTGAAGTGCAGGAAGTTTCGGATTAACGTACTTGGCTATTTTTTCCAGCTTCGCCATATATCCAGCGTTAAATCCTATTTTTGATGGCAACTGCTCATCTGCGTTTCTTGCATTTCTCATTACCCTAGAGACATCCGGATATTTACCATCAATGACACCGCAAAGCGTGACACCAACGGTTACTTCTTCATCGGTCAGAAGTTTCACAATGCCTGCGTCTGTATCAAAAACCGCATAATCAAATGTTTTGGTGGGTAGCTTTCCGACAGACAGGATAACTTCGTGGTCAATCTGGTTATCATGTTCACCGTAAGCAAGCATGTGTCCGTCAGTGCCAGCCACCTTTCCATCGGGAAGGAAGCAGATTCCGCAGATGTAATAGCGAACATCTCTTACCGCCATGCATTCCATGACAGCCAGAAGCGTTGCTTTGTCTATTCTCAATTGCATGCGTACTCCTGTTAATAGTTATCCCCGCTGCGGGGTGTTATTTTGTTACCTGGTGTTAAAATACTGATATACTCCGCTTAATTTAAGTAAGTGGATTTATAATTATGAAATTACCTGTTGTTGTGGCTCTATTACTCTCTACGTCTGCCATGGCTGCGAATCAATGCAAGCCTGATGATATTTGTTTAAAGATTGAAACAGGTAGTGACGTTCATGCCGTGCATTGCTCTGGAATAAAAAGCACTAAATTTAAATATAGTGAAAAATATGGTGATGAATTTGTTATTTATGTAGATGAAAAATATGATTTTAATAGATTTGTTAGACGAAATTACAATAGTGGTAATGAAGTGAGTATTTATTTGTTGAACTATAAATTTAATCTTAAGTCAATATACCCAAGGTTGCGTAATAATATTGCAATTAATATCTCTCATGAAAAAGTATATGATGCGGCTAATAAGGTTAAATCATGTGTTGATAATTTAAATCCAATCAATTAAACACTTGTTAGTAACTCGAATATTAACATGCTAATTAACCCACCATAGCCCACTCACCGAATGGGCTGTGATTAGTTGCCACACTCTCGCAGTGGCCTCGCTCATGCCCTTGAGTTGCTGTCGCCTCTTGGCCGCTAATAACTGGTGCGGGTTTGGCGTTCCCGCTGCTTTACCAGAGCTACTTGTAATCTAAACCTTGACCCGTCGCTACACAGGCTAGCCATCCGGCTACTCAGGGGTTAGTCACTACCTAACCATTGTCGCTATGCAACTGCGGTCTATCCGCGTTACTTAACCATTGGTATGTCCTCCTGTTCGTTTATCTGCGCTCACACAACCCATCAGGTCATGCCCTTGCCGTAATGCCACCGTTCGGCATAATCGGCTTGCGGTTCATTCTCAGCTGCTTGCGTGGCGCTTCCGGTGCATCTTTCAGACCGATAATCAGCTCTGCAAACACATCTGTTTCGTCTGCCGGCCGCCCGAAAACTGAATCAAAAATCTCCTCCACTGAGCGGCTTTTAGGCTTCGCTGCATACTCCTCACGCTTTCTGTCCCAGAAAGCATTTTGCTTTGCTAACCGGCAGTTCTTCGCGTTGTCTTTCTTTGGAATAACAGTAATTGTTGCCATATTGCCTCCTGAGTAATTTTTGGTGGTGTAGCGATGTCGGCTTGGCTCTACCACAAGTTGCGCCAGCGCCGCTCCCGACTCAGCTTGCATATGTGGATGCGCTGCTGATTACTTTTGGTGCCGGTCGCTACACCCCAAAAACCACTCAGTGGTGATCTGACACTTATTCAGATCAGGTTCCCGATTATTAAAGAGCTAAGTCCGTTTTATCTTTGGCTCCGTGCCGTTGATGGGAGTATATTCACAAAATGTGATTTTAATGTCAACCACAAAATGTGTTTAATGACTCAATTGAGAGTAATGATTATGATTTTAAAAGAAAAATAATTTCTCGATTAGTCACATTTTGTGTGGTGGATCACAATGATCTGGTCAATAAATATCCATTATGCCGAAAACATAGGGGGATTTATGACCGAAGCAGAACAGCGAGAGCACTATGAGAAGGTAATGGGGATTGTCGGCAAGGTGGTGATGTACACACTGCACAGTCGCGGTGATGTCATTTGCCGGGATGATTTGATAGACGAACTCAGGAAGCACAAGAAAGAAGCACCAACGAAGGAAATCAAGGCGTTACTGAATGATGCGATAAAGATGGTTGAGAGATAGGCACAAAAAAGCCCTCGCGGGGAGGGCTGGGGGTTATTTAATTAATTTTACTATTTGAGTAATGCTATCACCGCAGGTATGACGGCTGCGACTGCTATAGCAAGCCCAATCAGCCACTGAGTGCGAGTAGATGCTGTTTTTTGGTTTTCATAACGCTCATCAAGCTTTACATCAAGCACTGAAAGAGTGGTTATAACTTTACCCATTTGAGCGTTTTGCTCTTCGCGCCAGTGAGCCATCTCCTCGCGCATACCAGAGGCTATAACCTGAACTTCGGCTTTATTCTGAGCTAGTTTTGCGTCTAGTTCTTCTCTGGTCATGTCAATATCCTCACTTACACCTATGCCATTTCCTTGATCAGTATATCCATCGTTTTTGTGGTTAGCAAATGAACCGGACTGACTGGCGCCGGAAGGGATTTTATCTCTGTATCTTTTCCCTTCTGATAGTTGTACGACATTATTCTTCATTTTGTTTACTTTTTATGACAAAAAATGTTGATAAGGAATGTATTTCGATTTCGTTATCATTGAGATCAAAATCGTAAAGGAAGCTATTTACTTGGTAAATCCCACAGGCGGTTAGCGGAATCTCGTCCATATCAACATCAAACTCTCCCTCAAGGTATTTCCCATTCACTAGCGGCGTGGTCATCCTGACTGAATATGCCTCCGCGAGAGGGTCAATGAATGTTTTGCTTTCTCCTGCTTGAACTGATATATCAATTGGAATTACAAATATCTTGAATTGATAACTATAGTTAGGCTTCAACCCAACAAGTCCGACATGAAATTTAAGGTCTATACATTTAGCATCAGGAGGTACGGCAATACTGGTAATGGGAGCTTTGTTATCGTCCTTATCGCTAAACGGGACTATATAGCTAATTTTTTCAAAATTTTCTATTTTTTCTTTACTAGTCATTTTGTTACCATTGATCTTTTTCCGCTAGACTCATAAATATACACCCTAAAACGTGTCGTCAGGCCACTGTGACTTAACCACTTTTCCCACTATCTGGCAGTTACCGTTGATAGTTATCAGCTCATAACGGGGGTTTAGTGGCTCTAAATATTCAACACCACCATCCCTGATCAGTCGCTTAAACGTGAATTCATCGTTTAGCATGCGAGCCACACAGAAATCCCCGAACTCAACATCCTCTTCAGGGTCAACAAGTATCAGCATGCCTTCCGGGAAGCTTGGTTTCCCGCCCTGCGGGGCAGTCATGGAATGCCCTTCAACCTCTAGCCAAAAAGCTTTCTTACTGGCTTTTTTTGCCGTTGGAATCCAATCCGTCGCATCTCTTTCGGTATATGAATTTCCGTTTTCAGTGAAGCATCCAGCCTGAACTTTGGTGAAAAGCGGGTATGAATAATTCCTCACCACCTGTTCAGCTTGACTGCCAAACATTAACTCAGCCGGAGATACCCCCAGCATCTCACTGATGATAATCGCATCGTCTGCACTTATTTTTCTCTCGCCAAGCTCATAATTACCGATTCTTGAGGCGGCAGAATACCCACACAACTTAGCAAGCTGCGCTTGACTTAATCCTTTCGATTCGCGAATCGACTTCAGTCTTTCGCCGATGATTTCATTTATTTTTTTCATACTCATCTTTTAACACAAACCGTGATTTAAGTATTTAAACGTTTTGTGATTGACAGTTAATCACATATTGTGTGTAATGTTGGCTGTATACATGGAGGACACCAATTATGAACAACATTGCAGAACAGCGAAAAAAATTAGGAATTTCTCAAGCTGTTTTGGCTGCATCCATTGGGTGGGGCCAATCTCGGATCGCTAACTACGAATTGAACACCAGAACTCCGGGGCTGAGTGAGTGCCGACAGATCGTAGATGCCCTGCAAAAACTTGGCGCTAAATGCTCGTTAGATGACGTTTTCCCGCCGCAAGCTGCATAAGCCAACCGCTCTTTACACAATTTAGCCCGTTCCGGATATGTGCTGGAACATTTTTCAACACAGCAACCCCTCACAGGAAGTGAGCGAATAACTGTATCTCAATAAGGACATTATGAATTATGAATGACGCAAATCCACGCAAAACGTTAAACCGTTTTGTATCGAATCATCTGATAGCAACAGCACATCAGGCTCTGAGGACAACATCTCAAACAGTAGTCGCCAGACTGCTTGATGTTCATGACTCAACCATCATGCGCAGAACCGAAAGAATACCGGAGATATGCGAGACATTAGCCGCAGCCGGTATCACTGACTTTGTCCTGCCGGGTGAAAAAAAGATAAGCGAAGAAGAATACCGGTTTCTGTGGAAGCAGATCGGTGAGCTTTCAGTAATGAGAGCAAAAGAAAACGCCCCGGCTGTTGTAGCAGCAGAGGCGCATTAACTGAACATACATACAGGAGTAATTATGAGTTCTTTATCGCTGCATTACAAGTCAAAAGATAAGAACGGTACGGAGACAACGGTCAAAAAAACGTATCTGGTGCCGGTTTCAGAGTTGTACGTCGA
>NZ_JAODZS010000069.1:0-6421 GCF_029835375.1 Morganella sp. GD04133
TGGTGCATCAGTGCCACGCGGTTTTTTTATGATTGACGGCGGATTACAGTTCCTGTTCGAACAGGGCGAGAATCGCCTCGTAAAGCTGTTCTGTGGTGAAATCTTTGGCCGGTGTCGAAAAAATAGTGTCATCTCCGGCGATACTGCCGAGAATACCCTCGGATTTACCGATGGAGTCCAGCAGACGGGCAATCAGCTGCGCTGCGCCCGGACTGGTACGGATAACCACCACCGAGTCATTGTAATCAATATCCAGCACCAGGTTTTTTAACGGGCTGGTGGCTGTCGGAACGCCCAGTTCCGCAGGCAGACAGTAAACCATTTCCATTTTCGCGTTACGGGTGCGGACAGCACCGAACTTGGTCAGCATCCTGGAAATCTTGGACTGGTTAATATTCTCAAAGCCCTCTTCCTGCAGGGCAGTGACGATCTCCCCCTGAGAGCTGAATTTCTCTTCTTTCAACAGCGCCTTAAACGCCTTGATCAGATCTTCCTGTTTAGAAGGTGCGCGCATAGTCTTTCCTGCAAATTTGGATACGAACTTTATTATTATGCGGAAAAATGCATTTTTATGCAAATTAAACCCTGTGGTCTGACCGGAGGAAACCGCATTAATGGTCAAAACGGGTGATCAGCTCACGTAATTGACATTGCTTATGGCTCTGGCCGGGTTATCACCGGAGGTAAATATATTGTTAATTAAATGAGGTTGTTATCAGTTACGCATCGGTATATTAACGCACATGACTATAAGTGCGCTTAAAGTAAAATAATTGTCAAAATAGTGTTCCTTATCTCATTAACAGATAAGCGATTTGTTTAGAATGGATAACAATAGACAAACAGATTTAAATGCGTGAATATGCAATCAGTCTGTTAAAATATTGTATTCACAGCCCTCATGCACGGATTCGCGCCCGATGCGCAATCGTGCTAACCGTCCCAAGTTAAGGAGTCTCAGGATGAAAGTTGCAGTTCTCGGAGCAGCAGGTGGTATTGGTCAGGCTCTCGCCCTTCTTCTTAAAACCCAGCTTCCTTCAGGTTCAGATCTTACTTTATATGATATCGCACCGGTCACACCGGGTGTGGCAAAAGATCTCAGCCATATTCCGACCGATGTCCGGATCACCGGATTCGCGGGAGAGGATCCTACCCCTGCATTAGAAGGTGCGGATATTGTCCTGATTTCTGCCGGTGTGGCCCGTAAACCCGGCATGGATCGTTCTGATCTGTTTAATGTGAATGCGGGGATCGTCCGTAATCTGGTGGAAAAAATTGCCAAAACCTGCCCGAAAGCATTAATCGGTATTATCACCAACCCGGTGAACACCACTGTGGCGATCGCGGCAGAAGTGCTGAAAAAAGCCGGTGTGTATGACAAAAATCGCCTGTTCGGCGTGACCACGCTGGACATTATCCGTTCCAACACCTTTGTGGCGGAACTGAAAGGGAAAAAACCACAGGAACTGGAAGTGCCGGTCATTGGTGGTCACTCCGGTGTGACCATTCTGCCGCTGCTGTCTCAGATCCCGGGTGTCAGCTTCAGTGATGCGGAAATTGACAGCCTGACCAAACGTATCCAGAACGCCGGTACGGAAGTGGTGGAAGCCAAAGCAGGCGGCGGGTCAGCTACGCTCTCTATGGGCCAGGCCGCTGCCCGTTTCGGCCTGTCGCTGGTTCGCGCCATGCAGGGCGGGAGCAATGTGGTGGAATGCACTTATACCGAAGGTGACGGCAAATACGCCCGTTTCTTTGCTCAGCCGGTGCTGCTGGGCAAGAACGGTGTTGAGAAGCGTCTGGACATAGGTTCACTCAGTGCATACGAAGAGAAAGCGCTGAACGGCATGCTGGATGTGCTGAAAGCCGATATTGCTCTTGGTGAGAAATTTATTAACAGCTGAATTATTAATTAGTTGTATTTATTTTTTCGGACCGTAAATAAAACCGCTAATCATTATTAGCGGTTTTATTATTTTTATGATTATATATTGAAATTACTTAGTTACCTTCATTCTTCTTTTCCTATCTAATAATTCACCTGTGATAGAATCAAAATAACGACTGGGCCAAATCTCTGACGGATGAATGGCGAGAAAGTCTGCGATGAGCCATTCACCTTTCGGCCACGGGCGGACAATCGCGTTGGCAAGTGTTGAGGAGCTGAGTCCCGAATTGCGCGACAAGGCAGCCATACTTGTCCCCCGTTTTTTCAGCGAAGCAATAATATCAGCAGGGTGCCAGTCAGATTTACCGGAATCCATATATTGCGTCCTTTTTATTTCAGATTAATGTTGTGTTAGTGGTATAAATAACGAGTTGTCGTTACATTAAAGATGAATTCAATTCGTTATTAAGAAAATAAAATACCATTATTTTTCTAAATATTTTCTTAAATTTTTTCTTAAAAATATCTTTTTTGAACTCTGTTACAGAATTAAGAAACCAAATGAACATTTGGCGGCAAACAAAGGAATGAATCAAGTAAGCACAATTACTTACTCAACATAAGGAGTTTGTTGATGAAACAAAAGTGGTTTTTACCTGTTATCAGGCGTGATACGTCAACAGCAGCACTGAGCCGGATCTCATTTTCTGCCCGACGGTCATGTTGTCAGTACTTACCGTCGTTGTAATAAAATATGCCGATTATTCACAAAAAGATGATGTTTTATCCTTGTGTTTGTCAAATGAAATCGTAAAAATCGGCATCAATCCGGAAGCTGTTAAATAAATTCAGTGTAGCTAAAGCAGTTGTCATTTTTAGGAAAGTGCCCGGCAAATTCACGCAGTTTAAGCACGGAAATTGCCGATTTTTTGCTGAAAATGGGTTGCAGGAGAAAAGATGAAAAAAGAATGGTATTCCGCGAAGGAATTGGTTGGTTTGGCGGGCTTGCCATCATCTCCTCAAGGTGTCAACCTGATGGCGAGACGGGAAGGCTGGCATCAGCGGCGCAAGCGCGGCGTGCAGGGAAAAGCAGTCGAATACAGTGTCGATAGTTTGCCGGATGAAGTTCAGGCGATCCTGCATGCATGTGACAACAGCGCCAGCTATCAGGCGAAACGGCAGGATGCGTTTCTGATCTGGGTGGAAGCCTATTATCAGCTGACCAGAGAGGAACGGGAAAAAATTGTTACGTTCATTCTGCGGGAAGGGTTGGCCAAACTCATCCAGCATCTTGATGCACAGGAACTTCCGGGCAGCCGGGAGCGGGACGAAAAACCGGAATAAAAAACGGGATCCCCGCGGATCCCGTTTTTTTCGCTGTGATCAGGCGGAGCGGCGGACGGCGATATGAGCCAGACCAGCCAGCGCGTCTTTGTACTGTGAATCCGGTAGTACGGACAGGGCTGCGATAGCCTTGTCGGCTTCCTCTTCGGCACGGTTATACGTGTAAGTCAGGGAACCGCAGCGCTTCATGGCTGCCAGAACCTGTTCCAGCAGATGACGCCCGTTACCCTGTTCAATGGCCTGACGGATCAGTGCGGATTCTTCCGCATTGCCGTTGTGCATGGCGTGGAGCAGCGGCAGTGTCGGTTTGCCTTCGTCGAGATCATCCCCGGTATTTTTACCGAGTGTCGCGTTATCCGCATCATAATCGAGAACGTCATCGATCAGCTGAAACGCGGTGCCGAGATAGCGGCCGTAATCCTGCAATGCTTTTTCCTGTTCCGGTGTGGCACCGGCCAGGATCGCGGCAGATTGTGAGGCGGCCTCAAACAGACGGGCGGTTTTGCTGTAAATAACCTGCATGTAATCCGCTTCGCTGATATCCGGATCGTTGCAGTTCATCAGCTGCAGCACTTCCCCTTCCGCGATCACGTTTGTCGCCTCTGACATCAGTTTCAGCACACGCATGGAATCCAGATCCGTCATCATCTGAAAGGATCGTGTGTAGATAAAATCCCCGACCAGCACACTGGCGGCGTTGCCGAACACCTCATTGGCCGTCTGTTTGCCGCGGCGCATATCAGATTCATCCACCACATCGTCGTGCAGCAGGGTGGCGGTATGAATAAATTCGATCAGGGCTGCCACCTGAATATGTTTGTCGCCGTCATAGCCCAGAGCCCGTCCGGTCAGCACAGCGATCATCGGGCGGATCCGTTTCCCGCCGCCGCTGATAATGTAGTAACCCAGCTGGTTGATAAGTGATACGTCTGAGGTCAGCTGTTTTTGAATCTTTTGATTGACAGCGGCCATATCATCCGCCGTCAGCGCGATTATTTGTTCTGAGTTCATATGACTTGCTTTAACCTTGTTTTTGACATCCCGATCAAAGGTAATGGTTTATGATAGCAGCGTTTTTTTATATTTTATGATTGTACTGTAAAAAAGCTGCAAATAAACGGGTATCTGTAAAGTGACGTTTTTTTACCATTAGATCGTTTTCAGCACTTGTCATTTGCGGCATTTTTGCGTAAAATCCGCGCCCTATTGTGAATAATTTTATAGTGCACTCTGAGAATCAAATTTTATGGGGTGTGCGGAAAGCGGAGTTAATATGTACGCGGTTTTCCAAAGTGGTGGTAAACAACACCGGGTCAGCGAAGGTCAAATCGTTCGCTTGGAAAAGCTGGACATCGCAACAGGTGAAACTGTTGAGTTTGACCAGGTCCTGATGGTTGCAAATGGTGAAGACATCAAGATCGGCGCTCCAGTCGTTGAAGGTGTTAAAATTAAAGCTGAAGTGGTTACACACGGTCGCGGCGATAAAATTAAAATCGTTAAGTTCCGTCGTCGTAAACACAGCCGGAAACAGCAGGGCCACCGTCAGTGGTTCACTGATGTTAAAATTACCGGTATCGCTTAAGTTAATAGGAGAGCAGATCAATGGCACACAAAAAGGCTGGCGGCTCGACTCGAAACGGTCGCGATTCTGAAGCAAAACGTCTGGGTGTAAAACGTTTCGGTGGTGAAGCTGTATTAGCAGGCAGCATCATCGTTCGTCAGCGTGGTACTAAATTCCACGCAGGCAGCAACGTAGGTTGCGGTCGCGACCACACTCTGTTCGCGTTAGCTGACGGAAAAGTAAAATTCGAAGTTAAAGGCCCGAAAAACCGTAAGTTCATCAGCATCGAAGCTGAATAAGTTTTTCACGTCTTAACCGAGTCCGAAAGCCCTGCAAACCTTTTGCAGGGCTTTTTATATGCGTAAAACGTCATCCCGGGTCATACTGAACCGGTAGTCCGGACACGGCAACGTTACGGAGAAAAGTAATGAAATTTGTAGATGAAGCTAAAATCCTGGTTGTGGCAGGAGATGGCGGCAACGGATGCGTGAGCTTCCGTCGCGAAAAATATATTCCGAAAGGCGGACCAGACGGCGGAGACGGCGGTGATGGCGGTGATGTATACCTTCAGGCCGATGAAAACCTCAATACCCTGATTGATTACCGTTTTGAAAAATCCTTCCGTGCTGAGCGGGGTCAAAACGGCCAGAGTCGTGACTGTACCGGTAAACGGGGCAACGATATCACGATTAACGTGCCTGTAGGCACCCGTGTGCGCGATATGACCACCAATGAGATACTGGCGGACATGTTGCAGCACGGACAGCGTCACATGGTTGCCAAGGGCGGATTTCACGGCCTGGGTAACGCACGCTTTAAATCCTCTGTTAACCGCGCACCGCGTCAGCGCACTATGGGTACCCCGGGTGAAACCCGCGAACTCATGATGGAACTGATGCTGCTGGCTGACGTCGGGATGCTGGGAATGCCGAATGCCGGTAAATCCACCTTTATCCGTTCTGTCTCTGCGGCAAAACCAAAAGTGGCGGATTATCCGTTTACCACACTGGTGCCGAGCCTGGGTGTGGTGCGGATGGATAACTCACAGAGCTTCGTGGTCGCGGATATCCCGGGACTGATCGAAGGCGCATCTGATGGTGCCGGTCTGGGGATCCGTTTCCTGAAACACCTGGAACGGTGCCGCGTGCTGCTGCACCTGATCGACATCTGCCCGGTGGATGAAAGTGATCCGGTGGAAAATGCGAAGATCATTGTCGGTGAACTGGAAAAATACAGTGAGAAGCTGGCTGAGAAGCCGCGCTGGCTGGTCTTCAACAAAGTCGATCTGATTGATCCGGAAGAAGCGAAAACCCGCGCTCAGGCGATCGCCGATGCCCTCGGCTGGGAAGAAAAATTCTATATGATCTCTGCGGTCAATCACGAAGGCGTGAAAGCACTGTGCTGGGATCTGATGGAATTCCTCAATACCCATGCCCGCGAAGCGGTTGCTGAAGTCCCGGCTGCGGATGCGAAAGTGGACTTTATGTGGGACGATTACCACAAAGAGCAGCTTGATCAGGCAGAAGATGATGACTGGGACGACGACTGGGATGAAGACGACGAAGAAGGTGTCGAGTTCATCTGGAAGAAGTAATCGTCAGAATCCTGAGCAAAGAAAAACCCGGTGAATA